>NZ_JBFUKF010000328.1:0-5615 GCF_056400985.1 Mucilaginibacter sp. P4_G9
GGAAGATCTTTGGAAGATCTTTATTTCGTTGGCCATTTTAAAATCGTCCTCTAACAGCAGAATTTTATACATAAGGGTATTAAATGGATGCACCAATAAAATCAACCATAAAGAAAAACCCAATATACAGATAAAGCCCCGGTTGATTAGTCCGGAGCTTTATTTGTTTCTGTTATTTCCCTAAAATAATAGACCCAAAACAAGATATATATCGAATATAGCTTATCCTAATTCCAGCTTCATCTTTTCTTCCGAAGATGAAGGCGCTTTGCCTGTTTCCTCGGCGTGATCAAATGACGTGTTCATGCTGATGATGAGGAAGTAGGCCATGCTAAATACCAGCGAAAGCAATACGCTGACTAAAATGGCAACCTTGGCAATATCCTGGAAAGCTTCGGCCTTAAACGCCAGCATGGTGGTAAATATAGACATGGTGAAACCAATACCCGCTAAGGTGCCCATGCCAAACACCTGCTTCCATTGTACGTTACGCGGCAAACTGGCAATTTTAAGCGCTACCAGCACCCTGCTAAACAGAAAGATACCTATCGGTTTGCCTATCACCAGGCCAAAGATGATTCCTAAACCAACGGTGGTGCCTAATGCACCAATTACATGATCGGGCAACAGTATGGCCGTGTTTGCCAGCGCGAACAGGGGTATAATTAAAAAGTTAACCCAGCGGTGAATGTTTTTTTCAATTTTAGGCAGCTCATGCACAGGGGTAGCAAAAGCCACCAAAACACCTACGATACTGGATTCGATACCCGAATTAAAGAAGGCATACCAAAGACACAAAGCCAGCAGGATTTGTACAGGGCCAAATTTGATCTTGAAATAATTACAGGCAAATAAAGCCGCGTAAAGCACCGCGCCGATACCCAGGAAAAGCCAGTGGATTTGACCGCCGTAAAACAGGGCGATAACTACTATTGCCCCCAGGTCATCAATAATGGCCAGCGCCATCAGCAATATTTTTAACCCTACCGGTATCCGTTTACCCAGCAAAGAAGCAATGCCAACAGAAAAAGCAATGTCGGTTGCAGTTGGTATGCCCCAGCCATGCAAGTAACTGGTATGCAGGTTAAAGGCAACAAATATAAGCGCGGGTACCATCATGCCGCCAAGTGCCGCGCCAAAGGGTAATACCGCCTTTTTAAATGACGATAGTTCGCCGTTTACCAGTTCGCGTTTAATTTCCATGCCGGCCATTAAAAAGAAAAAAGCCATCAGGAAATTATTAATCCAGCTTAAAAAGTTTTCGGGCAGGGGTATTGCGGTGTGCATGGTAAACTCACCGCTCCAGAATTGCTTATAACCATGCCCGAAGGATGAATTTGCCAAACCCATCGAGATCAATGTGCAGGCTATCAGCATCAGCCCCGTAAAACGGCTGTCGTTGATGAGCATCCTTAGCGGGTTAATCGCTTTTAACAGTATCCTTTTCATATCCTTTCCCTTTCATTAACAGAAAATTACCTGCCCCTTGCGGACAGGTAATTTCAACTTTCAAACTAATTAATCGACGTAGCCCAAAACGCCCATTTCTGGTACGTCCAATCCGGCAACTTCGTCTTCCGCTTTAACCCTTATCGGGGTTATTTTATTTGATATTTTAAAGAAGATGTACATCACAACAAAGGTGTAAACTATGCAGGTTAAAGTACCAATAACCTGCGCACCAAACTGGCTGGCATCCCCATAAAACAAACCTTTAACAGGGCCGGCAACGCCGTTCCAGCCATCACCATATGATCCATCGGCAAATAAACCTAATGACAATACGCCCCACGCACCATTGGCACCATGTACCGCAAATGCACCCACCGGATCGTCTATTTTAAATACGTTATCCATCAGGTGGATAGTTAAAACTACCAGGCCACCTGCTACTGCGCCGATGATAACCGATGAAATTGAGTTTACGAATGCGCAGGGAGCGGTAATGGCCACCAAACCGGCCAGCAAGCCATTGGCAAGCATACCCGGATCTGGTTTCTTCTTTTGCATGTACAGGATAACAAGTGCAGACAATGTACCGGCTGTACCGGCCATCATGGTGTTAACAGCAACGATGCTTATCCGGAAATCGCCCCCGGCCAGGGTTGAACCCGGGTTGAAACCAAACCAGCCTAATGCCAGGATGAATGTACCGGCCAGCGCCATTGGAATATTGTGGCCCGGAATTGTGTTGGCAGTGCCATCGGCATTAAATTTGCCAATACGCGGCCCTATAATAATAGCACCTGCAAGGGCCGCCATACCACCCACAAGATGTACAACAGATGAACCTGCAAAATCAACCATACCATGACCTAAACCAAAGTTGGCGCCCAGTTGCGACAACCATCCGCCGCCCCAAACCCAGTTACCGTAAATTGGGTAAACAAACATCGAGATGAATAAACCGAAGATAAGGAATGATTTGAACGACCACCTTTCGGCCATTGAACCGGTTGGGATGGTGGCGGTAGTATCCATAAACACCATTTGGAACAGGAACAGTGTAAATACCCCCACATCATAAACCTTACTGTTAAGGAAGAAACCAACCGAACCTATAAGGCCAAACGTATGGCCAAATAATGTTACGGTGTACTCGTGTGGTACAACACCGGGCGCGCCGCCTAAAGTAGCAGCATTTAAAGCGCCGCCAAACATAAAGGCAAATCCGCACACCCAAAAGCCAAACATACCCAATGCGTAAACCAAAAAGTTCATACCCATGGTATGGGCTACGTTTTTCTTTTGGGTAAAACCGGTTTCAACCATGGCAAAACCAGCCTGCATAAACATTACCAGGAAACCGCAAATAAGCGTCCACATGATGTTAATGGCAATTTTATTATGCCCAACCTGGTCACCTAATTCAGCAGGAGTTGGTGAACCGGGTTTTGCAGCTGTAACATCGGTAATGGTGCCGGTTTTTGCACCGGTAGCATCCTGCGCAAAGGAGCGCAATGGCTCAAACAAAACAAAAGCGATGATTAAACACATACCTAACACCAGGTATGCCGGGATTTTTTTTTGTAGAAGTTTAATTTTCATTGTTAAAGGGTTAGTTGGGTTTAATTATTTATGTATTTTAAGCTTTTTTTAATTTTCGCCCGATGTTTTTAATGATTTTTTTCAAATAATCATCCTAATCATACTGTCTAAGCTAAAATTACAAAATCAGCGCCCATAAAATTAAAAACCAACCTTAGAAAAACCTTAGAATTTAACTTTAACCCAATTCTTAGCCTATAATATAGATAAATTTATAACATGACCGCAATTAATTGATGAATAATTAGAATTTAATTTCATTTTTTTTGTGCAGTAGTTAAAAAAGTAATTTTTTATATTAAATAATCCCGCTTTTAAATCAATTACTGTTAAAAAGACATGATTTTATGATTTATTTCTATCAAAACAGATCTATTGCAAAACAAAACAGCTAATGATGATAAGTTTCCTTAAAATAGTACTGTTCCTGGTCATTATTATCCTGCCATTTCGCGGCCCGCGCAAAAGAAAAGAACAACATACCGGCACAACGCCAAACCAGGCTTTTTCGGAGTATGTGGTTACCGAAGATGGAAACCTGGATTTTGTAAAAAATGAAAAGGATGCGAAAGGTACATGAAAGTCCTTTATCCAAAAGTCTGTCTCGTCCTAAAAAAATTCCCATATCACAAGTCAGCCACCCACATCCAAACACACAAGACCTTGAGGCTAAAATGATCACCAACTGTTATAGCTATGAGTTGATGTAATCCAACCGGGTATCCCCCTGATTAGCTACATTTTAAATATTACTTTCCAATTGGTTTTATTTAGATCGTTCTCCGAATATTTGAGAAGTTTAAGGTATTTACCCTGATGAACTAAGTCATTGATGGAAAAGCGATGGTTATATTTCGTTAGTGTATCCGTTGAAAAAATATACAAAAATAGTTTTTTAGTTTTCCCTTCTTCAATATAATCATGCCATGCTTCCCTCCCACCTAAGATAGTTATATCAAGTGATGAACCTGGTTTTACAATCTTATCATCTCTTATAAAGTAGGCAATATTGTTTTCTCTTAAATTCTTTTCAACATGGTTTGAATACAGTAATGATATCGTGATTTTCGATTTATTCGTTATTGAAAGGTCATGGTTAACTATAACGTCATAACATCCATAGAAAATGCAGCAGATTGCTACGACAATTGAAAATTTTAAAATTGGTCTTTTTATCATATTGTTATAAATCAATGAAATCCAGAGGCAAATTATTGTCGCTTACAAAAAAGCCAGGCACAGTTATAGTATTTCGTATAAAGCTACAATCATTCCATTAACATCAATCATCCTTATTAATTATCAAACCTTGGCTGGTGCACGATATTTTTATCACAGGAATTAGTTATTTTTCTACTGGTTCCTACGCTGGTTATGATTATGCTTACTGGAATCAGCAACCGGTGGGTATAACTATAGAAGCACATCGTTTTTCACTTATTTATTCATTGTAAACGGCGCCAAATAACATGATTATCAAATAAATTTCTAAATTGTATCATATGAAGTATAGGTTAATCTTAATGCCATTATTTTTTATAGCTCGTAATTCTTGCCTGGGTCAAACTCCGGGTGCTTTTCAGGGTAAGGTAAATAAAATTAGGTTTTTGTATATCGTAGTTTATGATAATAAATCTCCGTTAGCAACGATCAACGCCCGTATCAGTCCTTCCGAAAGAGATACTTCTTATGGATTGCCTGCTATAAACAATAAGGAGCTTTGTCGGCTGCTTCAAGTGCAAAGAGCTATTTTTATCAAGGTAAAGCCAAATGTAAAGCTATTTACCTTGAATGAGATTTTTGATTTTTATAAGGTTCATGCAGTTTACAGGAAATGGCCAGTAAAAATCAACGATGAGTCTATTGACAACCCGGAAACGATTTTGATTTCTAAAAATGCCATCGATAACGTAAAAATAATCAAAAGACCAGGAGACAACTTTGTCAATATCATTGAAAAAGATTATTATAAAAATAAGAAAGATTTTGACGATGCGAAAAAAAGAGGCGAACTGTTTATTCAATGATTAAATAGCTAGGCTTTTCGTTGTCGCAGGCGCTGATAGGTAAACAATATGCTAAGTAATGAATTGAAAAGCCTGGAAATGAACGTTCATCCGGGCTTTTCTTGCAATCTGGTGCTGTTTGGCATTTATTTTAACGGAATGGTTGTAACTTTATGCAGCTAAACCACATTAATGAGCAGGAAATATAAATTTACATTACGGTAAACGATCAGGACATGCGTGCGCCAGTCAAGGGGACTGATTGGTATTGACTTTTTGTAAACGAAAAACATTACGATAAACGACCAGGACACATGCGGCACGTGGCTGTTGCACAACTCGTCAACTATTTCGCAATAATTTATGTTAAGATATTGATTTTTAGTATCTTAACGTCATGCAAGGAAAGAAGCACTATCAAGAGAAACTCTTTACCAATTTCCAATTGTCCGACCGTGTTCCGGCAGACAATATATACCGAAAGCTGAAAGAAACACTAGATCTTCAGTTTTTATATGCGTCTACCGCTAAGTATTACGGGAAAGACGGACAAAAAAGTAT
>NZ_JBFUKF010000329.1:0-5592 GCF_056400985.1 Mucilaginibacter sp. P4_G9
AATAAACATGTTGCCGAAATAGCAAAGACAGCCGGTATTAAATTACGCATAGGCACCACCAACAGGTTTTTTCATTGGTTTACCTGCAATAAACTGGTAAAACTGAGCCGTAAAAAATCCGATTTGCATGAGGCCCAGTTGAACCTGATGTTATTAAAACCCTTAGGGTTATTGTCGGCGCCATCATTAAATGATATCGTTAGTCACATTGGTTTCGAACGTAAAGTATTGCTTCCTTCCGAATTAACAGGTAAACTTTTGGCAGATAAGTTTAACCTTATCATCCACCCAAAATCACATGGTAGTGGCATGGAGTGGGGGCTTGATAATTTTGCCGGGCTGATTAATGCTTTATCATCCGATAAATACAACTTAATTATAACAGGATCGGATAAAGAAAAGCTGCTGTTAGCAGATTGGATCAGAACCCTGCCTGCCACAGTTACAGATATGACAGGCAAAATGACACTGACACAATTGATAACTTTTATAAGCCATGCCGACGGGCTGATAGCATCCGGTACCGGGCCTTTGCATGTGGCAGCTATGACTGGTATAAATGCCTTAGGTTTATTTCCGTCGGTAAGGCCCATCCATCCGGGGCGATGGGCACCTGTGGGCTTAAAGGCGCGCTACCTGGAAAGTGGAACTGCAGATTTAAATAGCATTACTGTTGATGTGGTTGCCGGTGAAGTTAGCTTGTGGAATAAGTAAAAAAACATCTATGCACAACAATAATAGTAAGCCAGGCATATCTGTAGTTATACCAAATTATAATGGTAAAAGCCTGTTGGCTAAAAACCTGCCGTTTGTATTTTCCGCGTTAAAGGCAAGCAATTGTAAATATGAAGTGATTATCCCGGATGATGCATCAACGGATGATAGCATAGTGTTTTTAAAACTGCAATACCCGGAAGCTATATTGATTGAAAGCGAAACCAACGGCGGCTTTTCAATTAATATAAATAAAGGTATTTTTGCAGCAAAATTTGATCTTGTTTTATTATTGAATAGCGATATCAAATTGGCCGAAAACTACTTTGAAAACCAGTTGAAGTATTTTGCATGGGCCGATACGTTTGGGGTAATGGGGCAAATACTTGATGAAAATACAAGTGAGATTTCTGAAGCCTGCAAATACCCACGCGATTCATTTTTTAAGATCAATTATTTTAAAAATGTAGCTTTTGCAGGGACAGGTAATGTGTACTCCTATTACTTAAGCGGCGCTAATGCATTAGTTGATCGCCAAAAACTTGTTGAGCTGGGTGGCTTTAATGAAATATTTACACCGTTTTACCACGAAGATCTCGATCTCTCTTTACGTGCCTGGGAAAGTGGCTTTAAATGTTATTATGAAAATAATGCTGTTTGTTGGCATGCAGTATCAACAACCATAAAAGAGCACAGTTCAAAAAAGAAGATAAAAACAATTGGTACCCGTAATAAACTGCTGCTGCATTATTTCCATCTGCAGGGTATTCGTTTATACTTGTGGGCGTTTATTACGTTTTTATCATTATCGGTAAAATGGGTAAGCGGCAAGTTGTACTATTATAAAGCATGGAGGTTGTATCTTAAAAAACTTCCTCAAATGCGCGCCTATAAACAGCACTTTATACAAACAGCCATGAATAAGCAACAATATATTCCGTTTGTTACAGTTAAAGCAAGCATAAAACAAGCGCTTGACCAACAATTTAAAACTCATCAACAATGACGCTGCTGCCTCATTTTATACAACAAGTTGAACAACCTGTTTATAAATACAGATACTCCGTTTGTACACTGGTAACCCGCAGGCCGGAATATCTGGAGATGCTTAACTCGTTTATAGAGGCAGGCTTTACTAATGATATTTGCGAGTACCTTATTATTGATAACAGTGAGAGTAATAAAATGGATGCCTATCAGGGCATCAACTCCTTTTTGCAAAAAGCAAGTGGTAAGTATATTATTTTATGCCATCAGGATATATTACTTATTGATAAAAGCAGTATTCAAATGCTCGATCAGCAGATAGCAGAGATGGATGCCCGTGACAATAAGTGGGGTGTATTAGGTAATGCGGGTGCCGTTGCCAGGTTATATAAAAGACATGTATATAAAATTGCTTATCCTAATGGAGTAACTGATATCAAAGGGCAAATCCCACAAAAAGTATGTAGTGTTGACGAAAACTTTATACTTGTAAAAAACAGTGCTAACTTCGCGTTATCAACCGATATTGGAGGTTTTCATTTATATGGGCTTGACATATGTATGATTGCCGGATTAATGGGTTATACATGCTACGTTATTGATTTTTTGCTTTTACATAAAAGCCTTGGCAATGTTGATGATGCCTTTATAAGGTCATTAAAACAGGTAAAAAACAAGTATACATTGTTTGTGAAGAACAGGTATTTAAATACTACTATTGCCAGCTTTTATTTATCGGGATCAAAAATTAAAAATATTCTGTTTGAAACAAGATTATTTAGAAGGGTTATTAAAACCGCTGAAGAAATTAAAGCGCTATTCAGTTCTGCCAAATAAACTCGTTACATTTTTTGAACAATAATGGAAAACCCACTGGTATCTATAGCGCTGTGCACTTATAATGGAGAAAAGTACCTGCGGGAGCAAATAGAAAGCATCATCAGTCAAACGTATAAAAACCTGGAGATTATCATTGTTGATGACTGCTCTGCCGATAAGACCTTTGAAATAGCGCGCGGATACATGACCCGTGACGCCCGGATAAAGTGTTTCAGGAATAGGGAAAACTTAGGCTTTAACAAAAATTTTGAAAAAGCATTGCGGTTAACTATCGGGGCGTTTATATCCATAAGCGATCAGGATGATATCTGGGAACCGCAAAAAATAGAGGTGCTTTTGAATGGCATAAAAGATAACTGGCTTGTGTTTTCCAATTCTGTTTATATAAATGCTGATGGCTCTGCTACAGACAGAAAATTATTAAATCATTTTTCGTTACAGGATAGAAGTTACAAAGCACTACTGCTTAATAATTACATTACCGGGCATACAACTTTATTTACCCGGGAGTTTTTGAATTATATATTACCTTTTCCGGAAGTAGGTTTTTATGACTGGTGGATGGGCTTTATAGCATTTTACCATAACCGGCTGGTATTTGTTGACGAGGTATTAACCCAATATAGGGAACATCCTGATGCGGTTACAAGTAATATTAAGTTCAGTAAGGGGCGGTTACGGAACCGGTTTTTCGAAATGATGTATAACCAACTTGCGGCATTTAAAACGTACCCGGGGTTAAAAGTAGAAGACGGTATATATATTAATAAGCTAAATGATGCGTTTAAACTGAAGCTTACTACCTATTCGGCACCCTTGTTTAAAATAGTACTGAAAGATTATGATGAGCTTTTTTCACTTGTAAAGGCCCGTAAAGGTATTTCTAAGCTAAACTTTGCACATAGATTTGCTAAACGCGAAAAGTATGCTGTAACCGATAGCTTAAAGGGGTAATAAATTAGGTAAGTATTTTTACACCACTAAGGCATAATAACGGTAATTACCCAATTACTATTAGCTTTGCATTTTATTTTATAAATGAAGATATATTTCAGACTACTTTCTTTCGCCAGGCCAATCGGCAAATTCGCTGTCCCGTATTTTATATTAACATTACTATCTATAATATTCAATACGCTAAATTACGTACTATTGGCCCCTTTGCTAAAGGCAATTTTTAACCCGGAGGCGGCAGGCAAGGCGTTGGTGAAACCGTTAAACTGGTGGAACCCACTAAACGATCTATCTTATTTTGCCCAATTGGCTAATCAGCGTTATGGTACATTAGGCGCGTTGCAGTTTATTTGTGTAGCCATTATAGTATCGGTGTTGCTGAGTAATATATTCAGGTATTTTTCGCAGCGCATTATGGAAAACCTTCGTATTTTTACCCTGCTTAACTTGCGCCGCACGGTTTTTAATAACGTGATGAACCTGCACCTTGGCTATTTTAATAACGAGCGTAAAGGGGATATACTTTCAAAAATATCTGCCGATGTGCAGGTAGTGCAATTTTCGGTTACCGGTACGTTACAGGTGGCCTTTAAAGAGCCCTTTCAATTGTTGTTCTACCTGGTAACCTTATTTGTAATATCGGTTAAGTTAACATTGTTCTCCATGCTGATTATCCCAATATCGGCTTTTGTAATATCAAGAATAGTTAAGCGGCTTAAAGAACAAGCCACAGAATCACAGCAAACCTACAGTAATATGATCAGCAATCTTGATGAAGCCCTATCCGGCATCAAGATCATCAAGGCATTTAATGCTGCACCTTTTATTAAAAACAGGTTTGATCGCGAAAATAAGGAGTATTCAAGAATAACCAAATCAATGGCAAAAAGACAGCAAATGGCTTCGCCTGTGTCAGAATTTTTGGGGGTTTTAATGGTTTCGGGCATTGTATTGTATGGTGGTTCATTGATCATTCATCATGAAGGAGCGTTAACAGCCGAGAACTTCATTTTATATATTGCCATGTTTTCGCAGATCATGCGCCCCGCAAAAGCTATCTCAGATTCATTTAGTAATATCCACTCAGGTATCGCAGCCGGCGAACGCGTATTGGCACTGATAGATGAAAAGCCGTTAATTAACAATGCGCCGGATGCCGTGGCTATTGCTGATTTTACAGATAGCGTAAGATTTGAAAATGTATATTTTGCTTATAAGGATAAGCAATCTGCCAAGGATAAGGAAGCGGGGGTTGTTGATGATGCCAATAAATCTGTATTGAAAGGGCTTAACCTGGTAATACCAAAAGGTAAAACTGTTGCGCTTGTTGGTCCGTCGGGAGGTGGCAAATCTACTTTAATGGATCTGCTGCCTCGTTTTATTGAACCTCAGGTAGGTACAATTTATATTGATGGTAAGGATATTAAATCTGTAACTATGGAATCATTAAGGGCGATGATGGGGATAGTTAACCAGGAATCTATTTTGTTTAATGATACCATATTTAATAACATCGCCTTTGGTAAAACAGATGCTACCCAGGCACAGGTAGAAGCTGCGGCGCGTATTGCTAATGCCCATAATTTTATTTTGGAAACAAGTAAGGGGTATCAAACCAATACCGGCGATAGGGGAACAAAGCTATCCGGCGGTCAAAGGCAAAGAATATGTATAGCAAGAGCGGTACTTAACAATCCTCCAATTATGCTGCTTGATGAGGCCACATCAGCATTGGATACTGAATCGGAAAAACTGGTTCAAGATGCGTTAAATAATCTGATGAAAAACCGTACTTCATTAATTATTGCGCACCGGCTTAGTACGATACAAAATGCCGATTTAATTATTGTGCTGGAAAACGGAATGGTAGCTGAACAAGGCACACATATAGAATTAATTAGCCATAATGGCTTATATAAGCGCTTAATAGATATGCAGGCTTTTAATGGATAACAACGTTATTATAAGCACTGATGTAAAAATGGCTTTTGTGGTTTTATAAGGCGAATTAGATATCCGTTTTTTGAAATTACTTAGGAGCCAGCCAGGGAAATTTTATCTGGCTATCAAAAATCAGAATAAAGCATAGTATCGGTT
>NZ_JBFUKF010000330.1:0-5581 GCF_056400985.1 Mucilaginibacter sp. P4_G9
AGATTTGAGATATTAGACATAACCGGACGAGGGATTATTTCTACTTCGACAAGACACTATAATCTCAAATCTGTTTTGGTAAATGGAAGATAAGTTTATAACAAAAACATATTGGTTATAAGTGCCTGAACAGCAAATTATATTGTGCTGATTTAGTTGCACGTAAAATCTCAAATTAGTTCCGTCTCAAATCTCATATCTCACATCTCAAATCTATCTTTTTAGCTAACTTAGCGCCGTTAAAAATACACAATGAAAAGAGACAAACTGATATTTAAGTTGTTGGATGAAGAGCAGCAACGCCAGGAGGAGGGCATTGAACTGATAGCATCTGAGAATTTTGTAAGCCGACAGGTAATGGAAGCGGCAGGTTCTGTTGCTACCAACAAATATGCCGAAGGTTTACCGGGTAAACGCTATTATGGCGGTTGCGAGGTGGTTGACGAAATTGAAACCATTGCCATTGAGCGTGCCAAACAATTGTTTAATGCCGAGTGGGCAAACGTACAGCCCCATTCTGGCGCGCAAGCAAATGCCGCCGTAATGCTGGCCTGTTTACAACCTGGCGATAAAATATTAGGGTTTGATCTTTCTCATGGTGGTCACCTCACACATGGTTCGCCGGTGAATTTTTCAGGTAAATTATATGAGCCACATTTTTATGGGGTGGTAAAAGAAACCGGTTTAATTGATTATGAGCAACTTAAAAAAGTAGCTTTAGAGCAAAAACCAAAATTGATCATTTGTGGCGCATCGGCTTACTCGCGCGATTGGGATTATGAATTTATTCGTGCTGTTGCCGATGAAGTTGGTGCTTTGGTGCTGGCTGATATTTCGCACCCATCTGGCCTTATTGCCCGTGGTTTGTTGAAAGATCCACTGCCGCATTGCCATATCGTTACTACAACAACTCACAAAACATTACGTGGCCCGCGTGGTGGTTTGATCCTGTTAGGTAAAGATTTTGAAAATCCTTACGGTGTAAAAACTCCAAAAGGCGAGATCAGGATGATGTCGTCATTATTAGATATGGCGGTGTTCCCAGGCACACAGGGCGGCCCCCTTGAGCATATTATTGCTGCTAAAGCCATTGCTTTTGGCGAGGCTTTGAGCGATAGCTACATGAAATATGTTGTTCAGGTTAAAAAGAATGCCGAAGCCATGGCCGAGGCTTTTGTTGCGCGTGGTTACCAGATCATATCGGGTGGTACAGATAATCATCTGATGCTGATAGATCTTCGAAATAAAAATATCACCGGCAAAGCTGCCGAAAATGCTTTGGTTACTGCAGATATTACTGTTAATAAAAACATGGTTCCTTACGACGATAAGTCGCCGTTTGTAACTTCAGGCATTCGTGTGGGTACAGCTGCAATAACAACCCGTGGGATGAAGGAGAAGCAAATGGAAGTGATTGTAGAGCTGATAGATGCAGTGATTTCTGATCCGGAAAACRAACATTCTATCAAGAAAATCCGTAAAAAGGTCCACAAGCTGATGTACGACTATCCGTTGTACCGCGAGAACGGCTCGGAATAAATAATGACAAACAGGCAACATGGATTTATAAATGATGAAGAAAGGCGCTTAGAAGCGTTAAAATCATACCATGTGCTGGATACCTTGCCCGAAAGCGAATACGATGCCATCACCCGTTTGGCATCGTATATATGTAATGTGCCCATTGCTTTGATATCCCTGATAGATGGTGACAGGCAATGGTTCAAATCGAAATTTGGCACCAGTAAGGAGGAAATACCCCGTGCTGGTGCCTTTTGCAATAAAATCATTTTAAATGACGAGGTTCTTGAGATAGATGACGTATCTGAGGATGATGATTTTAGAAACGATTTATTTGTAACAGGTCAAAGTGTTAGGTTTTACGCCGGCGCTCCCCTCATTGATCCCGATGGCTACCGCTTGGGCTCCCTTTGCGTTATTGATACAGTCTCCCGTAAGCTTAGCAATGAGCAACGGGATGCCTTGCGCACCCTGGCCGATGATGTCATGTCGCACCTTACGCTACGTAAGCAAAAATATGAACTGGAGCAAAGCCTGGTTCGCTACAAGGAATTTTACGATTTGTTTGACAGTTCGCCGGATGTTCATTGCATTATGGACAGGCATTTTAATATCGAACAGGTAAACCATTCTGCAAAATCTATTTTAGGTTATAGCCCGCAGGAAATAATAGGGCAGCCCATCTGGAATTATTTCCCCGAAGACGAGAAAGTTAAAACATTAAAAACGCTTGAAGCAGGCTTGCTCAAACAGCAACACAAATTTGATATTGAAACTGTAGTGTTAACGCCTGCAAAAGATATAAAATGGATAGCCTGGTCGGTTACTTTTAATGGAAACAAATGGTTTGCCAGTGGCCGGGATGTAAGTTATCAAAAACGCATTTCGCATGAACTGGAACAACTGGCATTGGTGGCAAGCAAGGTGAGCAATGGCGTGGTAATAAGTAATGCTGCCGACGAAGTTGCTTGGGTAAACCATGCCTTTGAGCATATTACCGGTTTTAACCTTGCCGATGTTGAGCATAAATATCTTGGTGCTACACTGAAGGGTAAAGTTGTTGACCCGGTTGCTGAAGCGAAATTACAGGCCTCGATAAAAAATAAAGAATCGTACGAGGCTGAACTTTTAATAACCACTAAAAATGGAGCGTTTTTATGGATAACTGTAGTTAATTCGGTTATACGTAACAACGAAGGTGAGGTTGATAAGTTTATAAGGGTGATCATTGATATATCAGCCCGCAAAAAAATTGAACAGGATCTTGAAGTTTTATCCTTCGCGGCCAGGAAATCGCCAAGCGGCATTTTTATACGCGACATACGGGRCAGGATTTTATGGATGAATGAAGCGCAGGAGAATATTATCGGTTACTCCTTTGCCGAACTGGAAGGAAAAGCTATTGGCTCCGCACTTATAGGGGAAGATACCGACCTCACAGTATTTGAGAGCGCCGTGCAAGCCGTGAAGGAAAACAGGCCTTACGAGGTTGAAATGAGGGTGTACAAAAAGGATGGTACACCAATATGGATCTTTTTATCAAATAGCCCGGTATTTAACGAGGCCGGAAAGGTTGAACGGCAAATTGGCGTTATGGTTGATATTACCGAACGCAAAAAGAATGAGGAGGAACTCACCCTTTTGTCATTGGTAGCCAGCAAAGTTACCAGCGGCATTGTTATAAACAACTGCGATGGCCAGGTTGAATGGGTGAATAAAGCATTTGAAGGAATTACCGGATATGATATAAATGAAGTAAAAGGCAATCACCTTGGCGATGTGCTAAAGGGGGCACTTACTGATGTTGCCATTATTCAACGGGCTCGTGAGCTTTCAAAAAATAAACAATCATTTGAGGTCGATCTTCTTATCTATCGAAAAGATGGACAGCCATTATGGGTTTCGGTCATCAATTCGGTGATTTTGGATAAGTATGGCAAAGTTGATAAGTATGTTGAGGTAATTATTGATATTACGGCCAAAAAGAAAGCCGAAATAGAACTAATTGCAGCCAAAGAGGAGGCATTACAACTGAGCCGGGCAAAGGATATGTTTATATCTGTAATGAGCCATGAGATACGTACGCCATTAAATGCCGTTATTGGAATGTCGCACCTGTTGTTGGAGGATGGTCCACTGGAGTCGCAAAAAGAAAACCTTGAAATACTGAAATTTTCTGCCGGGAATTTATTAACACTGATAAATGATGTGCTGGATTTTGCAAAAATGGAGACGGGCAATGTTGAACTTGAAAAAGTAAGGGTTGACATTCACGACCTGGTACAAAGTATCAGCAGCTCACTACAATACAAAGCTGCCGAAAAAAATATCTATCTTAGCAAAACGATAGATGATGCCGTACCTCAAATTATAATAGGAGATCGTACCCGTTTAAGTCAGATATTATTAAACCTGGTAAGTAATGCAATTAAGTTTACAAATACAGGCGGTGTAAATATCGATTTGAAAGTTATACAGGAAAGCGAGAAGGATGTAAGGATAAGGTTTTCGGTAACAGATACAGGAATTGGGATTGCCGCTGATAAAGTAAATGTAATATTTGAACAGTTTAAGCAAGCCGAAACTGACACTACGCGCAAATATGGGGGTACAGGTTTAGGATTGGCCATAAGTAAACGCCTGATTGAGCTGCACGATTCAAGAATAAATGTGGATAGTGTACCCGGTCAGGGGTCGGTTTTTTGGTTCACGATAACCTTTAGCAAAGCAGATAACGAATTGAACAGCAATAATAACAACGTGGAAGAAGGATTGAAAATTAATGTTTTGGTAGTTGATGATAACCAGATTAACCGGTTATTGATCAATAAGATACTAAAAAGGTGGGGCGCGGATGCTGATTTTGCCGAGAATGGTATTGAGGCAGTAAATAAGATACTGGCCAATAAAAACTACAATGTGGTACTAATGGATATTCATATGCCCGAAATGGGCGGCCTGGAAGCAACCCAGGTGATCCGCTCAAATCCTGAAACCTATTTTCAACAATTACCTATTATAGCCCTAACAGCATCAATGCTTAGTAACCAAATGGGCGAAATAGGTAATGCCGGTATGAACGATTATATCCTAAAACCATTTGACCCCAAAGTGCTTTATGAGAAACTAAGCAGGTACCAGCACCAATAGGCCCCCCAACCCCCTGAAGGGGGAGTAAAAGATAGCATTGCCGCGAGTTTCCAACTCGTGGTATACACGGCCTCAGCTTTCGGGCTGAAATTAGCAAGGCGCTACACGGCATAGGCAATTGTGGCAATACTTAGCTTCAACCCCGGCACTTTTAATAACTCTATGCCACAAGCTTCCAGCGTTGAGCCGGTGGTAACAATATCATCTACCAGTAAAATATGTTTGCCGGCCAGCCTTTCGGGTTTGGCAACTGCAAATACTTCCTGCATGTTCTCAAACCTGGCAAAGCGCGATTTATGGGTTTGAGTGGCTGTTGCAATCCTGCGTATTAAATTATCTAATTCAATACCTGCGTTCATTTTTTCTGCCAGCCCTGCGGCAAAGCATGCACTTTGATTGTACCCGCGTTCTTTCAGTCGTTTTTTATGGAGAGGTACAGGAATTATATAATCTACACTGTTAAAAACAGGGTTCTCTTTTAGCTGGTTGCCTGCTATGCTTCCTACCAGGTTTCCAATTTGTTTCATACCGCTATATTTAAAATGATGCATCAGGTTTTGTACGTTGCCACCTTTATTAAAAAAGTAAAGGGCATAAGCAGCTTCAATATTTATTTTGCCATAAAACTGTTGCGCAACAATATTATCGGGTTGTGTGTGGAAGTTGGTATAGGGCAAATTGTAGCGGCAATCAGAACAAATGATATGCTCATTGGCAACCAGGCTGGCATTGCAGGCAGGGCAAAGCTGAGGAAATAACAGTGCAACAAAATCGGCAAGGTAACCGCCTGGTAATTTCATGCCATTAATTTAAGGCAGATTTTTTAAACTTCGGCAACTTTAGCCTTTTCTTTGATTGCCAGCTGGCCACAGGCCGCGTCAATATCCTTGCCCCGGCTGCGGCGTAGGTG
>NZ_JBFUKF010000331.1:0-5578 GCF_056400985.1 Mucilaginibacter sp. P4_G9
CGATTACTTGTCCAAGCCTTTTAATTTTGAAATATTACGTTTTAAGGTACATAACCTAATTAAAAACCAACAGGTAGTAAAAGAAACATATCAAAGGCAAATTGAAGCCAAACCCGGCGATTTGGAAATCGAAACTCCCGATACAATATTCATGAAAAAGTTATTGACGGTCCTTGAGGAGAATATTCCAAATGCCGGCTTTTCAGTTGAATTGCTAAGTAGCCAGATGAATATGAGCCACGGGGCATTATATAATAAGGTATTTAAGCTTTCCGGCAAAACTCCGGTGGAGTTTATTAAAACGGTAAGGTTAAAAAGAGCAGTACAACTCCTGCTGACAAAACAATTTACCGTAACGGAGATCGCCTACCAGGTGGGCTATAATGATGCGAAATATTTTTCTAAAGTATTTAAAGCAGAATTTTTGGTGACACCTTCCCAGTACCTGGACAGTATCGATTGATTTTTTCTTGCCCCTCACGCCAGCTATACCAATAGTTGGCAGTTATGAAAAAAAGGCCTTTTCCAAAGAAGGTAATACTATGATTTTTTACTCTTGTTTTATATTAAATTATTGATTATCAATAGTTTATTTTTTAAACAGGTGCATATTTTTCATACCAATCATCCGAATTATAGCCCTTCGCGATCTAAGCCTGCCGGTAACTTTACCCTCATATAATACGGCCAATTTATTATATGTAAAGTCCTGATTTATAAACCAACAACTTAGATTATGCTTAAAAAGTTACTATTTAAACGTTTAGCGTTTTTTGAACCTTTTCGTCCTGGGGGAAATCTTCTATTTAAGACTTCGATGCTCGTAGGGTAGCCCCCGGTTTAAAGCCTTTTTATATAAGCCGATACGTGTACCGCCTAACTTTTTGGCGCAGTACCTGACCGGTACATTAAATAATACTGAACAATAAATTTCAAACCCAATAAAGATCACCCTATAAATTATGAAGAAAAAGCGACACTGAAAACTTAACAACCAAACCAAGTACAATAAACCAATTATTTGATTCCTATTAAAATTCCTTTATAAATGGAAAAAAGTTTACAAAAAAAATTAAGACACAGTATTTTGCTATTTATAGCAGCTGTTTTTCTGGGCTTTTCGGCTTATGCGCAAAGCAAAAAGATTACCGGAAAGGTAACAAGCGCCGACAATTCAGAGCCGCTTCCCGGCGTCAGCATCAAAATTAAAGACGGAAACACCGGGGCGA
This sequence comes from Mucilaginibacter sp. P4_G9, assembly GCF_056400985.1. Taxonomy (NCBI): domain Bacteria; kingdom Pseudomonadati; phylum Bacteroidota; class Sphingobacteriia; order Sphingobacteriales; family Sphingobacteriaceae; genus Mucilaginibacter; species Mucilaginibacter sp. P4_G9. The sequence goes on from NZ_JBFUKF010000331.1 coordinate 1,230, forward strand.
TATCGGGTGCCGATGGTACTTATGCCATCGACGCAAAACCGGGCGATGTGCTGGTATTCAGTTTTATCAGTTATGCTACCCAGCAAATAAATGTAGGGTCGCGGGGGACAGTTAACGTAGCACTTGCGCCATCCGTTAACGGCCTGGATGAGGTGGTTGTAATTGGATATGGAAGAGCGACAAGAAAAGACCTTACAGGTTCCATATCATCTGTTAAATCTTCTGATATTGTACAAACGCAGCCTACAACAATCGATCAGGCATTGCAGGGTAAAGCAGCGGGCGTTATCGTACAACAGGTATCCGGCCAGCCGGGCGGGGATGTTAACATACAAATACGTGGCGTAGGCGGCTTTACAAGTTCACCGCCGTTATACGTTATCGACGGGGTACAGATACCGCCTAATACACAATCGCCAATTTCAGGTAATGGCTCTAATCCGTTATCTTCGCTCGATCCTTCCCAGATAGCCTCCATCGATATCTTAAAGGATGCTTCTGCTACCGCCATCTATGGCTCTCAGGCCTCAAATGGTGTGGTGATAATCACCACCAAAAGAGGGACTTCCGGCGCAGCGGCAATAAGCTATGACGGCTACTTTGGCTGGCAAAAACTGCCAAAATATTATAACACGATGGACTTGCGGCAATACGCCACGTTCATGAATGAAAAGGCGGCCATCATCGGTTATGACCTTCGCCCGCAGTTTGCCAACCCGCAGTATATGGGTACCGGTACCAACTGGCAAAAGGCATTGTTCCGTACTGCTCCGGAGCAAAACCATAATGTGGCGATAAGTGGTGGCAATGATAAAACTAAATACTTTTTATCGGGCACTTTCTTTTCCCAGCAGGGGATAGCGTTGGGCTCCGATTTTAAGAGAGGTACACTTAAATTAAATTTAGATAATAAGACAACCAACTGGTTAAAAATAGGTACAAGCCTGGCTTTTGCCAACGTATCCGAAAACGTAGCCACAAGCAACACTGGGGTAATTTTGCAGGCATTGCGCCAAACGCCCGATGTTGAAGTAAAAAACCCGGATGGTACCTGGGGCGGCARCGACCCGAATATATATGGCGCGTATGGCGTTAACCCATTTGCGATAGCAACCATATTAACTGATGTAAAAAGCAGGTACCAATTGATCGGGAACGCCTATGCCGAAATTCAGTTTACAAACGACCTTGTTCTGCACAATGAAGTATCCGGGAATTTTGATTTTGCCAACGAGGATTATTTTAATCCAACTTATACCATGGGGGCATACACCAGGACATCCAATTCAGGTACAACCACCAGCGGGCAAAACTTTTATAAATCAATTACCAATTACCTGACCTACCAGCATACGTTCAATAAGAAATACTACGTGAGTGCGACCGCAGGGCACGAGGCCCAGAAGGTTAACACCAGTTCAGTTTCGGCGAGCAGGACAAATTTTGTGAGCAACAGCGTTACAACCATAAGCAGCGGCGACCCAACCACCGCAACTAACACCGGCGTTAAAGGGGCCGGAGCACTGGAAGCTTATTTTGGCCGTGCAAACTTTACTTATGATGATAAGTATTTGTTAACTGCAACCGTCCGCAGGGATGGTACATCAAAGATCGATTCTGCAAACAGGTGGAATACCTCGTACTCGGGCGCTATTGCCTGGAGAGTTAACCACGAAACGTTTTTGAAAAGTGTAAGATCAATAAACGATTTGAAACTCAGGTTAAGTTACGGTTTGGTAAATAACCAGAACATTGCCGAATACGCTTATGGCTCAACGTTAACCACCGTGGCTACAGGGCTTTCAGGCAATTCACAGCTAACAGCCACGTTAGGGAACCCCAATATAAAATGGGAAACTACAAAGTCCTACAACCTTGGCTTGGATGCCAGCTTTTTTAACAACAGGATTGAGTTTTCCGGCGATGTTTACTACCGCAAAACAAACAATTTATTATTAAGCCTTACCGAGCCTTACTATTCGGGCACGTATGCCGCGGGCGGGTATTCGCCAGGTGCAGTGCTGGCCCCTTACGTTAATATCGGATCTGTCAGCAACAAAGGCTTTGAGTTTACGCTGACAACCACCAACATTAAGTCAAAGAGCCTGAGCTGGAGGACCAGCCTGGTTTATTCGCAAAACAAAAATACCGTTTTGGCGCTGGCACCCGGAACACCGGCCATTTATGGTACCAATTCCAAAACAGTTGTAGGAGGTTCCATCGGCGAGTTTTATGGATATCAAACATTGGGGATATACAAAAATGCTGCTGATTTTACTAAATATCCAGCAGTGTGGCAAAATGGAAGCGGCCCTATTCCTATTACGCCGGGCTCAGGCGGTGTTTGGGTAGGCGATGTTGTTTTTAAAGATAACAACCACGATGGTAAAATAGACGCCTCCGATCAAATCAATTTAGGTTCGCCGCTGCCCAAATTTCAGTATGGCGTAACCAATACCCTTACTTATAAAAACTTTGATTTAACTGTTTTTATGACCGGCGAATACGGTAATAAAGTTTACAACGGCGTAAAAGTAGCAGGTAACGACCCCAATCAGAATTTTGGTTATTTCGCATCAGTACTTAATTATTCCAGGATTGGCCTGATTAACCAAACCGGTTCCGCATCGGACATTAACAACGTTTATATTACTAATCCGGGCACCAACATCACAAGGATCAGCCAAAGCAGCGGCAATCAAAATACCATCTTTTCGGACAGGTATGTCGAAGACGGGTCTTTCCTGAAGTGCAAAAGCATAGCGCTTGGTTATAAATTCCCTCCAGCTCTTTTGTCGAAGATTCACCTGAAGTCATTGCGCATATACTGCAATTTGACGAACGTATTTACTATCACAAAGTACACAGGGTACGATCCTGAAATTGGTTCATGGAACCCCTTAAATGCAGGTATCGACAACGGTTATTATGCGCAGCCCCGCGTTTTGACCATTGGAGCCAACATATCCCTAAATAATTAAAAATTACTATTATGAAGCAGCTAAAAATATTTATTTCTTTATTAATCGTGATTGTGGTGGCAAACGGTTGCAAAAAGGAATTCCTCAACAGGCCACCTTTAACCGGCATCACAACCGATAACTTTTACAAAAGCACGGCCGACTTAAGACTGGCTACAGCCGCTATTTACGCGCAGCCATGGTTTAACTGGAACAATTTCGGTTATCTTGGTATTGGCGATGTAATGAGCGGTAACATGCTAACTCCCTATAATCCGCAACTGGTACAGTATACCACATTTTCACTAACCAGCGACAATAGTGACCTCGCAAATGCATGGCAGGGCTTTTTTAATGTTGTTGCCCACTGCAACATCAACATTAAAGCCATCAATACAAAATTACCCGATAGCGTATCGGTAAAAGGTAAAAACGGGGCGCTTGGCGAGTTAAGGTTTATAAGGGGTACCGCTTATTTTCAAATCGCCCAGTTATGGGGCGCAGTACCTATTATTGAAGATAATGACAAATTAATTGCGAACCCTTTGGTGCCACGCCATAAGCTTGCCGATGTTTATAAGTTCATAATAAACGATTTAAGGTTTGCTGTAACCAACCTACCTACTTCAGATCAGCCGGGGCGGGTAACCACCTGGTCGGCACAGGGAATGCTGGCAAAGATATATCTAACCAGGGCCGGCTTAGGTCAAAGTGGTACCAGGAACCAAACTGACCTGGACAGCGCGGCGTATTTTGCGGCTAATGTGTGCAAAACAAGTGGTTTAAGCCTTTTGCCAAGTTATTACAACCTTTTCCGTACACAATATAATGACAATTCCGAATCCTTGTTCGCCTTTCAGTGGGCCCCCGGCGTTGGTTACGGTAACGGCAATAGTATTCAAACTTTTTTTGCACCAAGTTCCTTGCTTGTAACCGGTAACGGGGGCTGGGGCGGAGCTTATGGCCCGACCATCGATTTAGCCAATCTGTATACTCCGCAGGATTCCATCCGCCGTAAAGCTACCTTTATGCTGACCGGTGATTATTATCCGGAATTAAATGCCGCAGGCGGGGGGTATACATCCGGTGGCTGCAATGTAAAAAAACATGTTGTAGGCACCGCTGCCGATAACAACTCGCCAACAATGGACTTATGGTCATCCATCGAACACAATACCGTACTGCGCCTGGCTGATGTATATTTAATTTATGCAGAGGCGTTGATGGGTAACAATAGCTCGACCAGCAATGGGCAGGCATTGCAATATTTTAACGCGGTAAGGGCACGGGCGGGTGTGCCTGYAGTAACCAGCATTACCACTACATCTTTAATGAATGAAAGAAGGATAGAACTGGCATTTGAAGGCCAGTACTGGTTTGACCTGGTCC
>NZ_JBFUKF010000332.1:0-5572 GCF_056400985.1 Mucilaginibacter sp. P4_G9
GCACCTGGTCGTTGCGGGAGCGGCCGGAGTGGATTTTTTTGCCGGCATCGCCAATGCGCTGGGTAAGAAGCATTTCTACCTGCGAGTGTACGTCTTCTACCCCATCTTCGATGGTGAAATTTCCCTGCTCAATATCAGCATAAATAGCTTTCAATTCGCGCTGAACAAGCTCAAGATCAGCAACATCCATCAGGCCGATGCTTTGTAGCATGCGGGTATGGGCCAGCGAACCCAGCACATCAAAAGCGGCCATTTCCTGGTCGAACTCACGGTCGCGGCCGACGGTGAAACTCTCGACCAGCTGATTAACATTAGTGGTTTTTTGCCATAACTTGCTCATAGTGCAAAGATGTAAATTTAGTAGCAAGTAGATAGTATCGAGTAGCAAGATTTTAGAAGGGTTATTACCTTACGTTTTTTAGTATTGTTTTAACCTAAAGCATTGGAAGCTGCGTGGTAATTTTTAGAACAATAATGTGTAACAAAAAGGTATTATTATTTAAAAAAATCGAGAAATATCCTGTTTTGTGTAATAAAAAACGACATAGGATTTTTGAATGATTTTGTGGTAGTGGAGGGTTAATTTTTCAACGCGGAGAAATCCCGGATCAGACAAATTTACAATGTCATGAAGCCGCACCACCCACCACCCTTCCGCCCGCTTTCGCCCGGAGCTGTTCTGCAGATGGGGAAGGAAATCCTTTGTCTGAAAGTCTGAAAGTAATTACTCCAAAAATTTGATTAATTTTAACCGACATGGACAAACGGCAGAAAAAAATCCGGGGGATCATTTTCTTGGTTTTCCTGGCAGGCACATTTTTAACCATGATATATTTCGATCACCGGGCTGTTAGCAAAGGCTTTTATGCTTTTAATTCAAACAACATCCGCGGCGAAATCGCGCAAATGGAGATGGCCAGGAGCAGGATAATAATCCGGTTTGAAAGGGAATGATCTGCGATACTATTTACACCAGGGAACCCGGTCGCACCAAAAGATGGATTTTTATAAGACGGTGCACATAGGCGACTCAATCTTCAAGAAAGCGTTTTCCGATTCGGTGTTAATCAAAAACGGAAAAACAAAATCGGTTTATATCATGTCAAATTAGCCCCCTGTCTTGATACCTGATACTAACTAYCTGATACTTCTTCAAGCGCTCCTGTCTTGATCTCTCTTCTTCATGTCTTGATACTTGATACTAACTACTTGATACTTCAAAGCCTTTGCGATAGCTGGGAAATCAGACTGTTGCGTTCGCAACAGGTGAAACAGTAAAAAATGCTATTTATATAAAAATCAACACTTTAAGAATTGTCATATTTTATAAACCGCATCAAAAAACAGCATTATCATATCGATCTGCATAAACACTATTTATAAATTAATCAATCAAAATAAATCAATGTTTAAAGCGTTAGCATTAAACAATCTTCTTGTTAGCTTCCCCCCTAATTATCTAAAAAACTCTTCTTTTTACTACCATCATGGTACTTTGTATTTTAACAATTCAGTTGTAATTAAATGAAATTAATCATGGAAAAAGTAATCGTTCAATTCAACATTCCTGGCATGACTGCCAAAGAGTATGACCAAGCGTGGGTAGAACTGCGCAAAGTAGGCCAATCGGCCCCATCAGGACTTCACCACCATGTAGGAGCACAGCAAGGCAATAATTGGATAGTGATTGATGTTTGGGAATCGGCAGATGCATTCAATAAATTTGGTGAAACCCTAATGCCAATTTTGAAAAAAATTGGCATTGCTGTTGACCAGGTTAAGCCGGTGATAACGCCTGTGCACTATGAATACGAAAACATGGAAGCAAGTGTAGCTCACTAAATGGTTGCGCAATCCCGTATGAGCGGAAACTTCTTCTTCTCAGCACCTAAAGAGTTTAATACGCTTTAGGTGTTTTTTATTATAAATTATTCACATCGCTGGTGCAAGCGTCTTCGGCTTGTGGCCCGTATGCTAAGTATAAGCTGGACCTTGCAGCAGCGAAAAGACCCTGTACCTTGAGTTTACTTCACTTCAATATTTTTAGGTATATCTAGTTCCTTCCTTTTAGTTTTATACTCCTCATTTGTAAGTGGACCAAGGACTTTTTTATCCTTATTTACAATGATCCAGTAGTTAATTTTATGAGCAAATATTAATTTGTAGCATGGATCGTACTTAAGAATACTATCTGCTTCTGTTTCACTTTGAATAACATCTTCTTTAGAATTGGTTGGATATTTCTTTAGATTTTCACGCAAATTAAACCCGATCATTGTCTTATACTCATCATAAACCGGCTTTTGCTCAGCGACAATAAAATCCGAGTTAAAATCATAACCAACAACTTCAGAATAAATTTCTTTGCGATTTGGTATATGACTCAATATATCTTTAACGTGTGTTCCTTCATTCCTATAAAAGTAATGTCCGCTTAAATCTTCAGAAGAATCACTATTTTGGATACAGCTACTAAAGCAAATTAAAAACACGGCAATAATTTTGAAGAGATAAACGTATTGTTTCCGATTGACTTGATTTAGCACGAAAAATACATATCCTCTTGATTGATTAGCATTCTTGTTATCTAATTTCAGCATCTTTTGGGGCCAGCAAATAAATTTTATCTTTATGATCTAAAACAGAGTCGTTTGAAAGAGTTAACGTTTTAGAAAAATCTAACAAGCATACATCTCTGCAGTCATTGAATGTACTCTCAGGAAAGTCCTTATATATAAAACGCCATAATTTATCGCTCTCATCAAAATATGCACTTGATAAAAAATTTTCATTCAAATAATATGACAATTTAAGAAAGTCCCTTTTCTGCTCTAATGTATAAACATTAGACAAGAGTATTGAAGTAATAAAGTTTTTACTTATCAAACTATCACTTATAAATAGCTTCTCGTCTTTTATATAATAATTTGTATTCTTATTATCGGTTCTTTTTGGAAGTCTTGATAAAAGCTTTTCCATTTTTGATAAAGAGTCCTGTACATCTTCAAATTTATTTTGGAAAACTAATTCATTTCTTTCCTTATGATTTCTTTTACAGGAAAAAACAATGGTGATTAATGCTACCATCGATACCATTATTCTTATCATTTTCATAAACAGTTTTCTCATCAGATAGCTTATTTAAAAAATATTACTTCCCCTGTTTTTTGTTTAACTAGTTTTATTACCATTGAATTTTTCTGCTTTATCAAAGAATCGCCTTTTTGTATTTTATGGTTAAAATTCCAAAAATTTACTGGAAGGTCAAACCCTTTGCCGTTGATTAATACAGTAGGCTCTCCCTTAACGCTATAACTCACTTTTTCTACTTTGCCACTGAACTTATACGGAAGATTTTCTTCGAATAATCGATTATACAAATAGACTACTGAACCAAAAAACAAGACGATTACAACTACCAGTACCACAAGTTTCCACATATTTTTATTATTAGAATTTCAACGACCTATTGTATTACTAACCACCAGTACCTTACAGTTGTATATTCATCGCTTAAAAATATAAAAATCCCGGATGAAAGCTAACATCCCCTCGCTGGTGCACGAGTGTCGCGCGTACCCCCCCGCTACCGCAAGCACTTTTTCGCTGCCGCATTGGCGGGCAAAATACCACCAATTCACATTAGCTGTATAAAATTTCCCACCCATGTTACAGTTTCACAATAGTTTATTAACTATCAAATTGTTATCCTGATATTTAGATAAACAAATTGATTAAGCTTTGGGAAGGTTGATTTGGGCGGCCTTCCCATTAATTAAAGTCTTTATCTGCCCCTTATCTCCTATCCAAAAAGGATTGATGATTGAGCCAGTGGTCGATGTTATCAACATAAATTAATATCCAATCCATCCATTGCAAAATCCGGCAAAGTATCTATCTTTCAACCAGCATGCATAAACCTGTATCTCCTAAGCTACCCATAAAATGGCCTGGTAAGCTTATCCTGGCATTTGCTTTTATGGCACTATTGGGCCTGATGCCCTGGGAAGATCTATTTTCGTTCCAGGTATTGAACAGTACCTTAAAGCTGCTTACCGGAACGTCTGTGGGTTTGTTTGGCCTGGCAGGGTTATTATTTACTTTGCGTATTTGCTTTATGCGTTATAAGCCGCCTTTTGCCTTACCGGCAGCAATCTTTTTAAGCATTGCTGCATGGGTAGTAAGCGGAATGTTTGTGTTAGGTTTAGTGCTGCCAGATTTTGAATGGCAGGATATTGCTGTTTACCGTAACGGCAACGATTACCTGGTAATGCAAGAGCAGGAAACCTTTGTAACCAGTAGCATTCAAAAACCGCGGGTGCTGCGCACAACATCGCCTTATGGCATGGTAAGGCGGATTGAGGAATGGGTTGCGCCACAATATCTCGACCGGTTTGGAGACAAGGAGGTAGTTTACGATGGTAGGCGGTGGAGCAAAGAGGTGTTGGCAGACGAGTAAAAAGGCCGTTCAGCCTGTTTTCGGTGTTATCACCGTAAGTTAAATACAATGCAAGTGCGACACATGGAAGAACAAAATTTTAAACTCAAACCATTATTTTCATTGATTATAATGATATGCATCTCCTTTAATTCATTGGCCCAGGTGAGTAATGGAAACAACCCGATGGAGATTCATATTATGAATCCGAGAAAAAACTATTTTGAAACGGATCAGGTAAATTTGGTGATAAAAAATAAATCAAAAAGACGCTTATGGTTTGTGGTTGAGCAACAGATTAAAAAAAGAGATGGATGGCTTACATTTATTCCCAATATTAGTGTTCCAAAATCTGAGATACTACGTTTTGAAGGCTTAAAAGCTAATGCCGAAGTTATTGTCAAATATCAGCTCAAATGGACCAAAACAGGTTTATCATGGCGAAATTCTTCAATTAACATCTTTAATCACAAATACAGATTTTTGGTAGAATTTAATAATTCGCAGGCAACAAAGGTAGGTGAGTCTTTTAGTGATGAATTTGAATTATATCCTCAAAAACAGAGTGATAAATAAAGTCGTCAATAAAGTCGCGATGAAAAACATAACAAAAAACATAAAAAAAGCAATTTCAACAGAAGTCCTTTGGAGCATTGATGATTTCTATTCTTTAATAGAAGCTCTTGAAAGAAATAATCTTGAAATCGACTTTACAGAAGAAGACGAAGATCGTTGGGCGCAAGTCGTGTTAGGTGACATTATTATAGCCTATGTTTGGAAAAAATACCCATTGATGTTCGTTAAGGCGGAAAATGCGAAGGCATTAACGGTGCTCACGGAAGGAGAATTTAATTATCTACAAATAATTGTAGTAGAAGATTTGACTGCAAATGTTCTTTGTTTAGATATCGATAAAGAATTGATGGACCGAATTGGGTATTTTTTTGATCACAAATCATTTTCTGCTAATGACTTTTGGTTTTATAATCAGGCATAGTTTACTAAAAGACCTCCCTCCGCTGGTTCACGCCCTTCGCGTGTACCCCGCTGATATATGAATCTACAGCATAGCTAATTTTAAAGAAATCGATGTAGCTTTATGCCAAACAATGTTGAATGAGCAGGGAATTTTAC
>NZ_JBFUKF010000333.1:0-5561 GCF_056400985.1 Mucilaginibacter sp. P4_G9
ACTTAAACCTAAGGTAATAAATTCTGATGCGTATTTCCAGTGTTGTATTTTAAATAACAAACCGATGATAACAACCGTTGCGCCGATTGAAATTATGTTTCCTATCCCGAATGGTTTTTTCTTTCCTGCCATAATAATCAGAAATAACTTTGTTTGATGTTTTGTTTATTTGATTGTTTATCGTTTGTCTTTGATATCGCGGCCAAGATAGCTGGTTACACAGCGGAAACCGATATATGATTTCGCTGTATCCTGGTACTCATAAGTACGGGTTGCATTTTGAAGAAAGTATCCGATATCTTTCCATGATCCACCGCGCACAACTTTGCGTTTAAGCACTTCCGGGTCAGAAGATTTTGCTTCAACTGCGAATGTTGGCGCCAGGTCATGTACAAATGTTGAAGCCGACTCATCAAAGGCTGATGATGTCCATTCGGCCACATTGCCGGCCATATTGTATAAGCCAAAATCGTTAGGAAAGTACGAACGAACATTTACTGTATACGCGCCGCCGTCATCTGTATAGTTACCGCGGCCTGGTTTAAAGTTGGCCAGTAAACATCCTTTAGCATTTTTAATGTAGGGTCCGCCCCATGGGTAATCATTACCTATACGGCCACCACGGGCTGCATATTCAAACTCGGCCTCGGTAGGTAGCCTGTAATCTGCGCGGTGCGGCAAATGTCTTGAATCTTTATAAGCTTCGTTATAACGCGTACGCCATACGGTGAAAGCCCTTGCCTGCCTCCAGGTTATACCAACTACCGGGTAGTTACGAAAAGCAGGATGTGAAAAATACCCCTCAACCATTGGCTCATTGGCAGCGTATGAAAAATCACTAAGCCAAACCAGCGTATCGGGATAAACATTTACAGTATCGCGCAAAATAAAATCTGAGCGCCTTGATTTAGGATCGTTCCTGTGATTGGCTGCATCGCGCAATACCATTAATGCATAATTGTATTTCAATATACGCACATCAAGTTCATTACGATCAAACACACGATCTTCTCCCTGGTAATACATGCCCTGAAGTTTTGAAGCGTTACCCGCCTGCCCTTTTTTGTTGCTCCATACCGGGTTCTTCTTTACATAAGCCCAGTTGATATATTTTTTACCGCTGTTATTAGCTGCGGCGCCTTTAGGCTGCAGGTAATATTTATTATCATTAACATAATTGGTAATTGCAATTGAATCGCGCACCCAGAATACAAATTTCTTGTATTGACTGTTGGTTATCTCGGTCTGATCCATAAAAAAGGGAGCTTCCGTAACCTGTTTGAGTTGTGCTATTTGTCCAAAAGTAACATCCTGATCGGTTTGTCCCATCATGAACGAGCCACCCGGAATATAAACCATTCCATAAGGCACTTCGGCCTTAAATGACCTTTGTGGCACGCCGGTTAATTCACCTCTGTCACCGCCACCGCCGCAACCGCTCAATATTCCACCAGCTAAAACAACTATTAAAAAGTATATCTGCTTCATTTTAAATTCAAAATTCAGTCATAAAAATATAACATTATTAGACCCCCGAATATATCAAATTTGCTTCACGATGCCAAAAAAACATTTAATTTAAGCAATAAAAAGCCCGTTAAGATGCATTCAGCATCGTTTAAACCATAAATAATTGTATAAACAACAATAAATTACCTAACTACACCTGTGTAAATCAGATGTCGTTAATACGCCGTAACCCCAAAAAAAGTTGCAATTGGGTTAAATAAATTTCTTTTATTTATTTATTTACATGTTTACAGTACTGCTCAATAGCCATTGTCATGGATGGGGCAGCTGGAGTTGGCGCCGGGATATCCAGAATCAATCCGGCCTCAAGCACTGCTTTATGGGTAGTTGCCCCAAAAGCCGCTATACGTGTATTATTCTGTTTAAAATCGGGAAAGTTTTTGTACAAAGACTGTATGCTTGATGGACTGAAGAAAGCTATAACATCATAAAACACCTCGGCCAGATCGGAAAGATCGCTGCAAACGGTACGGAATAGCACAGCCGGCGTAAAGTTATAACCATTTTCAAGAAGAAAACGCTGCGTTTCTTCGGCTGCTACATCCGAGCATGGGTAAAGAAATTTTTCGGCAGCATGTTTTTTTAACACCTCGGCCAGGTCGGCAGCAGTTTGTTTGCCAAAAAATATTTTACGCTTACGGTATTGGATATATTTTTGCAGATAAAGTGCAATAGTTTCTGAAAGACAAAAATACTTCATCTCAACAGGCACTTCAAAACGCATCTCTTCGCAAATACGAAAAAAATGATCGGCAGAGTTACGGCTGGTAAAAATAACTGCGGTAAAATCCCCCAGATTAATTTTTTCCTTCCTGAAATCCTTGGCCGGCACGCCTTCCACATGAATAAATGACCTGAAATCAATTTTCAGGTTTAGCTTCTTAGCCAACTCAGCGTACGGATTTTTGTCATTCTCAGGCTTTGATAAAGTAACTAATATACTTTTAACCTTTTTCTTTCTATCTTCCAAGTCAATTCTTTTAACTACCTAAATTTTAATATTCAATGCCTTTATTAAGATTAAAATAGGGCAAATTTCGAGGGCACAAAGATACGTAAATAAATAAAACTTATGAAATTTGAAAGTAGAAATTATATTTACGCTGCTCCTGAGGTATTGCCATATAAAAATCACGATAACAACAGTGAGTGTAAGGCCAAGCAAAACAGGTATGTATTGAGTACCCAGCAAGCTAAAACATATTACAACCGGTAAAAAAACAAATGCTATATTAAAATAAGTAAGGTGTAATATATTCAAATATTCGTTCACCAGGCGACTGATGTCAAATACAAAACCAAGGAACTTTAACACAATAAATTTTAAGGCAAACAAAGCTATTACAATTATGGTAAGCGAAACAAATAGCCTGCTGCCACTCACTACGTAATACACTCCATTGTATGCCGCCAGCTGGTATAAAAACAAACTAAACGTTGAACAGAACAATAAAAAAAGGCCCAAAAAGGCCCATGAACTTACCACACCATCTTCCTTACCGGCCTGGGAAAGTACACGTTTACTAAAAAAAGAATGCAGCACAAAGTTCACATCGTTGTTGAGTGCTATATTTAGTATAGCAGTATACAATAACATACCTATAATTAACACAATAACCCAGGGATCACGCGATGGGCGGGGAAGCCCATCCTTTACCTTGCTCTTGTTTTTTAAGTGAATATCTAAAAAGCCGTAACTCTTATATAAAACATGGGCAAATAAACTATCAGTAAATTCACTACGGGTATTTGAATCGGGTATGCGGATATAGCGCATATTGATAGAATCGGCAACGAAAAGTTTACGCGCCTGCATAGCATTGGCCACCGAATCGAGCAGAGAATTACCGCTGACATTGCTATGCCTGTAGGTTGGAGTATCAGCGCTTGCGGCGGTTGTATCCTGCTGAGCGAATGCTGCAGAAAAACTCCATAAAATTATCATAAAGCAACCGGCAAAAAAACGCATCTAACAAATTAGCCCTTTAAATTCGCTGCAAAATTACAGTAATAATTGATTGTTTTCAGTAAAAACTCCTTTAAAAAGCAAAGCTTTCATTAACACCAAACAATTAATATAAATATCTCATCCGCCGGAAGACTTCTATTTTACACTGGCACAGCAGTTGCTGAAATAAGCGGATAACCCGGCAGGAAACTGCGGGTAAAAAACAAAACTATTCTTACTGGTATTAATCTTTGAACAAAAAGCATTTGGATTTTATTACACAAAACTTAAGTTTTAAAATACCGTATAAACCTATCAGATAAGCTCTATTAGCTATAGTTGTATAGACTTCATTGTCTTTACATACGTTAATATGATGTATTTTAATTATATCAACATGTCAGCAATTAATAAAATCACGGTACTTTATGTAGACGATGAAGAAAATAATCTTTTTTCATTTAAGGCTACTTTCCGAATGAAATATGAGGTATTAACTGCAGTTAGTGCCAAAGAGGCTTTAGCCATTTTATCAACAAAGCAAGTTCACGTTATTATTAGTGATCAGCGTATGCCGGAGATGACCGGCGTTGAATTTTTTGAGATAGTATTAGAAAAATTTCCTGACCCAATAAGAGTTCTGTTAACAGGTTATACAGACATGAGCGCAGTGGTAGATGCTATTAATAAAGGTAAAATATATCATTACCTTGATAAACCATGGAACGAAGAAGAGTTGGATTTAACTATAAACCGCGCATATGAAAAGTACCTTGAACTTCTTGATCTGAAGAACATGAATGAAAAGCTTACAGGGTCAAATGAGCAATTAGAGTTTTTGCTGAGGCAGAAACTACTTTCATAGTCTTAATCATCTTTGTTATACATCCGGGGCTAAATGCGTAATTAATAAAGATATATCTGCCTTAATAAGCGGCTTCTCTAACATACTAATTACAGTTTCATAGGCCATGATTCTGGCAATGTCACTGGCATTTCTGGTACATGATAAAATACATATTTTATATCTGCTCCGGATTTCAACCGGGAGCTTTTCAAATTCTTCAACAAACTCAAAGCCATTCATTATGGGCATTTGTATATCAAGCAAAATTATCGTGATATAACCTTTGCTTATACGGCTTTCACGAATACTGTCCAATGCAAGTTGTGCACTTTGAAAAACACTGACAATTAAGTTCTTATCTACCTGCTGTATAACCTTTCGGGCAATGAAGCAATCAAGCTCACTTTCATCGATAACTATAAATGATAACGCCATACTAATCAGATAGATGGAATGATTACTTTAAAAGTTGTTCCCTCGTGCATCACAGAGTTAACTTCTATTTGCCCGTTTAATTTCATTAATGCACTTTTCACGTTATATAATCCAAAACCCGACCCAACCTCCTGGGAATTTGCACGATAAAAAAGATTGAATATCTCGCCTATATGGCTACCTAAAATACCTATACCTGTGTCTTTTACATAAATTGTTGCAACATTTTTATGCACATCAACAATTACCTCAACAGATTTATCATTTTTGTCTTTATCCTGATACTTAAACGCGTTGGATAAAAGGTTATTCAAGATAAGCTTTACCGGCACTTTATCGCTTCTAAAAACCTCGTCCTGATTAACGGTTATACTAAACTTTATATTATTTATTTTTGAAAGCACCATATAAATGGACTTCATTTCATCAATAATGTCATTAAAATCAATCTCTTTTATTTTTAGCTCTCCTCTTTGTAAGCTATAATAATCATGCATACTTAAAATGTAAGTATCCAATTTTTTGAGTGATTTCTCCATCAGAAACAACATCTCTTTCATCTCTTCTACATCATCAATCTCACGTGCTACGTTAATAGCGCCCAAAATTCCGGATATAGGCCCCCTGATATCATGACTTACGCTATAAGCAAACTTATTAAGTTCATTATATGCCTTTTGCAATTCATCATTCTTAACAGAAAGCATTGAATTAGCCATATAAAACTTATTTGCTTCGTCAATAGCCGAAATAATATCAGCTTCAAGCCAGGGCTTTTTTACATATCGAAATATATTACCC
>NZ_JBFUKF010000334.1:0-5481 GCF_056400985.1 Mucilaginibacter sp. P4_G9
GTTTTCTTCCAGTTTTCTTCCAGGCCATCCAGGTGCATTGGCGAAATGAATGTGCGGCCATCATAACAAAACTCGCGGTAAGCTTCATCCGAAAACAGGTACAGATCATATTTTAAGGCCAATACCTTTAATTCTTCCAGCTCGTGCTCCGAATAAAGATACCCGGTAGGATTATTAGGGTTACAAATGATAATGGCCCTGGTTTTATCGGTGATCAGTTTTTCAAACTCGCTGATGGAGGGCAAGGCAAATCCATTGTCGATGTACGATAGGATGGGTTTTACCACAATATCGCTCTGGCTGGCAAAACCGTTGTAGTTGGCATAAAAAGGTTCGGGGATGATTACCTCGTCGCCCGAATCCAAACATGCCATCATAGCGATGGTAATGGCTTCAGATCCGCCGGTAGTAACAATAATATCCTCTGGTGTAATATTGTAACCCAGTTTGTTATAGTATTCTGTAAGCTTTTTCCGGTAGCTTAAAGTGCCCTCGGATGCGGTGTAGGCCCACACCTTAAAATCGATATTTTTGATGGCATTCAGCATGCCTTCCGGTGTTTCAATATCAGGCTGGCCGATGTTTAAATGGTACACTTTTTTGCCGTCCAGCTTAGCCTTGTCGGCATAAGGTGTTAATTTGCGTATAGGTGACGCGGGCATGCGCTGCCCTTTTTCAGATACTTTTGGCATATGCAAAATTAGTAAAAAAAACTGCCCTCTCTAAATCGGGTAGTGTCTCAGTTTGAAAATTAATTTATTGGCGAAAAGTATTTTTTGAATAAAATAATTTTTGTAAATTACTTTTCTTTTTATCCATTTTAAAAAATTTAGCCATGAAACAAATTACAAACAACATCCATTTTTTGGTGTTGGCTTCAGCTTTATTTCTTATTGGCTGTAATGAACCGGCAACAACTTCGGGAAAAAATGAAAAGGATACAGCATCAATTGTTACTAAAAATGACACTTCTTCCATGCCTGCCTATGATCCGGCTATGGACGCGTTAACTGTAGGCCCACAATTTACAAAAAAGCTCGGTGATACGTTGAATATAAAAATGTACGTGTTTACCGTAAAGCCTGGAGAGTCATGGGCACTAYATAATCATCCCGATCATACTGTCTATGTTCTTCAAGGTGGAAAAATTGCTTTATTTATTAAGGCAGTAGGAAGGCAGGACACACTTACCTTGCCAACAGGCATGGCACTGATTAGTGGCCCACTGTCAGACTCTGGAAAAAACGTTGGCAATACAACCCTAAAAATGCTTGTGCAGGATATTTATAGACCACGCAGCAAATGATTTATTTGGTTACAAAGAAGATAAAATTTGTCCAATCAAAATACATTCAACAAAAGCCATTATGCAAACTTTAAATACTACCTCTTTATGAGTGTATGTTTTGCCTTCGCTTTTTGGGAATAATTTTGAATAAAATAGAACAAGTTTATCAACTATTGCCCAATATGCTGTGCCAGGCAGTTTCATTTAATAGATTTTTCTGGCGTTTGAGCCTCTAAATATTTAAAAGCGATCCTCTAAATCTCTCCCGTAAGGGGCGACTATTTTATTTTTCTGTGCATTAGCATTGTCAAAATAAAAGCAAAAAAAACACCGCAAAGCGGTGTTCAATATTTTCTTTATGCCCCCCTTCCGGGGAGGGTTTGGGTGGGGCTTACCTGCTCGATGCTGGTTTAGCAACAACTTCGCCAATTATATTCAAATATTTCTCTGGTGTAACAGCGTTTGATTTAACAACTATTGTTTTGTTAAATGGTGCGGCAACAGCAGCATTATAAGTGATTTTTATTGTTCCTTTATCGCCGCTTTTTACGGGAGTTTTGGTGTAATCCGCAATGGTACAACCACAGGTTGGCCTTACCTCGGTAAGTATAAGTGGCTCTTTGCCAATATTGGTAAATTCAAAAACAGTGGTAACGGGCGTGCCTTGTGGTACTTTACCAAAGTCGTGCTTTTCCTCGTTAAATTTAAACTCGGCTTTTTGGTTATCTTGTGCCGATGCAGTAAAGGCAAAACCTAAAACCACTGCGCAGATCATTAATATCTTTTTCATATGCTATATTTGATTAACACAAATATAAAAGGTTTAATGTAATAACAAAACTATTGGTGTTACTTCATGTTTTAAATGTTACTATACCAATTACAGAATAGAATTTTATAATTTTACCGTCTAAACAAAATTTTATATGCCCGGAACAGCAATACGTGCGACCAGTAAATTTGATTCTGCTGAGCTCAGTTTTGATGATTTTAAAAAGATTGTGATTGATGATTACCGTATTGGCTACGAAAGCAGGCAAGCCAGTTTAATAGGTAGGAAAGAAGTTTTAACCGGCAAGGCTAAGTTTGGTATTTTTGGTGACGGTAAAGAGGTTGCTCAACTGGCTATGGCAAAGGCATTTCGCGCAGGCGACTGGCGTGCGGGTTATTATCGCGATCAAACTTTTATGTTTGCTACGGGTATGAGCAACCTTAAAGAGTTTTTTTCACAGCTTTATGCTCATCCCGATGTAGAGAAAGATCCCTCATCTGCCGGCAGGCAAATGAATTGCCATTATGCAACCCGTTTTGTAAATGCCGATGGCAGCTGGATAAACCAGGCCGAAACAATGAATTGTTCATCGGATATATCAACCACCGGCGGTCATATGCCACGTTTGCTGGGGTTGGCTTATGCTTCAAAATTATACCGTCAGAATAAAGAGCTGGAATACCTTAAACAATTTTCTGTTAATGGCAATGAGGTTGCTTTTGGTACTATAGGTAACGGAGCAACATCCGAAGGTGTATTTTTTGAAACCTTTAATGCCGCAGGTGTATTGCAGGTACCAATGGCTATTTCTATATGGGATGATGCTTATGCCATTTCTGTTCCGGCCAAACTTCAAACAACTAAAGAGGATATTTCAGAAATATTGAAAGGTTTTCAGCGCGAAAATGGCTCAAACGGCTTTGAAATATTTAAAGTAAAAGGCTGGGATTACATTGCGCTTTGCGAAACCTATGCCCGTGCAATAACTTTATGCCGGGAAGAGCACGTGCCGGTATTGATACACGTTATTGAGATGACGCAGCCGCAAGGCCACTCAAGCTCCGGCTCGCATGAACGTTACAAAACAAAAGAGCGTTTAGCCTGGGAGGATGAAAACGACTGCCTGTTGAAAATGCGCCAATGGATGGTAACATCGGCTATTTCGACAGAACAGGAGTTGGATGAACTGGAAGCCGAAGCAAAAAAATATGTACGTGAGTGCCAGCGTGAAGCAGCCAGCGAAGTGGTAAACATAATCAATACCGAACTGGAGGAAGCCGCGAAACTGATTGAACAATTTGCGGAAGGTGTTTCAGTTAAAGATAAGGTTGCAGATATTGTAAGCACGTTGCGTAAATGCTATGATGCCGGGCGCAAGGATATTGTATCGGCCATACGTAAAACCCTTAGGGCTACTGTACACGAAGACTCTGCAGAACGACAAATATTGGTTGATTGGTTAAATACCGAGAACGCTAAAAATAACGTCCGTTATAATACCAAACTTTTCTCCGATACTCCGCAATCACCTTTGTACGTTCCGGTGGTGCCTGTTACCTACAATGAAGATGCAAGGTTGATTGATGGCCGCGAGGTATTAAACGCCTGTTTTGATGCCAACTTTGAGCGCGATAAAACGATAGTTGCGTTTGGTGAAGATGTAGGTGCTATAGGCGACGTTAACCAGGGATTTTCCGGGCTGCAAAGCAAATATGGCGACGTGCGTATTACCGATACCGGCATTCGTGAAACTACTATAATAGGGCAGGGTATGGGGCTGGCTATGCGTGGCTTAAGACCAATAGCCGAGATACAATACCTTGATTACCTTATATACGCCATAACTGTTATATGTGATGATATTGGCAGCCTGAGCTACCGCACTTTTGGCGGACAAAAAGCGCCGCTTATTATACGTACCCGCGGGCACAGGCTGGAAGGTATCTGGCATTCGGGTTCGCCATTGGGTATGATATTAAGTTCGATGCGTGGTTTTCATATTTGTGTACCGCGCAATATGACACAGGCAGCTGGTATGTATAACACCCTGTTGCGTGGGGATGAGCCTGCGTTGGTTATCGAGAGCCTTAATGGTTATCGTTTAAAGGAAAAATTACCCACTAATGTTGGTGAGTTTACCGTGCCTTTAGGCAAAGCGGAGATCATGAGAGCGGGTGCCGATGTTACGGTTGTATCTTACGGCTCAACTTTACGCATCGTTTTAGAAGCCGCCGAAGAGTTGGAAAAGATGGGCATTCACGTTGAAGTTATTGATCCGCAAACATTATATCCTTTTGATACAGAGCATGTTTGTAGTGCTTCATTAAAGAAAACCAACAAGTTACTTGTTGTTGACGAAGATGTACCCGGAGCTGCTTCGGCCTATATTATTCAACAAATAGTAGAAGAGCAAAAAGGATATTATTCATTGGATTCGCAACCCAGGACGCTGACTGCCAAAGAGCACCGCCCTCCATATGGCTCCGATGGTGATTACTTTAGCAAGCCATCGTTTGATGATATTGTTGAGGCTGTTTATGCTATTATGAGCGAGGCGAACCCGGCTAAATTTCCGGCGATTTATTAACAAAATAAGAACTTTATAATACCGTCATTGCTTGGTACCGCAATGACGTGTTGGGGAGAGCGTTTTCTTTCAATTACAAGCACTATGAATTCTACCAATTTTTTAACCATATCCAATATCATACAAACACGCCGCAGCATCAAACCCAATATGATGAACGGGCATAAAGCGCCAAACGGCCACATTGCAGCTTTGCTTGAGCTTGCCGATTGGGCGCCTACCCACGGTTTTACCGAACCCTGGCGCTTTGTTGTATACGAAAACCCCGCCAAGTTTTGCCAGCAACATGCAGAATTATATAAACAAAGTGTAATCCCCGAAGATTTTAATGAAACTGTTTTTAATAATTTGCTTCACCAGGGTGATAAGGTTTCGCATATAATTATTGTTATTATGCAGCGTGGCGACTTGCCAAAAATTCCCCCTGTTGAAGAAGTTGCGGCTGTTTCCAGCGCTGTTCAAAATATATTACTTGGTGCTACAGCATTAAATATGGCTTCGTTCTGGAGCACCGGCGGCTTAATACTAAAGCCAGTCATGAAAGATTTCTTACTCCTGCGCGATGAAGACCAGGTAATAGGGGCATTGTATCTTGGTTATGCCGATCATCGCCCGGAGGGAAAAAGAAACATCCTCCTCGAAAACAAGGTAAAATGGGTGAAATAAGGTAAATCGATTACTGGTTGATAACACTAAAAGGACGGCTTAAGAAGCTGTTTAAATTTGATTTATTAATGTTTTAGACTTCTAATTAAGCACATATCCACGCGTCATTGCGAACGAAGCAATCCCAAACTATGCAGAGTAGCTTTGCAAATCCGCTCTGTATTTTGG
>NZ_JBFUKF010000335.1:0-5474 GCF_056400985.1 Mucilaginibacter sp. P4_G9
ATGAAAGACGCGATATGATGTATGATATAGCTGATACGATCATGAGCGGGATAAATAACACGTAGCCGCCCGTAATTTCGGCTATCAAAAATATAGCGGTAAGCGGGGCATGCATTACACCGCTTAAAGCACCGGCCATACCAACCGCTATAAAATTACTTGTATTTAAATGTACCAACCCGGTAAGGTTTACCCCGTAGGCCACTGACAAACCTAAAAATGCGCCGGTAAACATGGTGGGCGCAAACGAACCGCCGTTGCCACCAGAACCAAGAGTAATACCGCTGGCTATAATTTTCATAAAAACCAATGCTACAATAAATAACAACATTAGCCACTGGTTGGATAGCCAGCCAGAAAATAACGATTCATCCTTCAGCGCATCAATGTTGCCATTTAAAATGGCCTGCAGGTATTGGTAACCTTCGCCAAATAACTGGGGAAATACCATAATAATAAGCCCAAGAAACAAGCCGCCTAAAAGTGCCCGCACATAACGGTTCTGCTTTTTCAGGATACCGCCCTCCAGTTTACCCCCTACTTTATTAATGTATATAGCCATCCAGCCACTAAGCAGGCCCAGCAAAATGTAAAAAGGAATTGCAGGCACTACCCAGCCTTCGGTAACCAAATGAAACAACTGTCCGGAGTATAATAATTTGGATACTACCACGCCGGTTGCCGATGCTATTAATAAAGGAATAAACGTGGGGATGGTGATTTCGCCTATTAATATCTCTAACGAAAACAGCACCCCGGCAATAGGGCTGTTAAATACCGCGGCTATCCCTGCCGATGCTCCTGCAGCCAGCAATACCGTTTTTTCATAAGGCGTAAGCTTAAAAAACCTCCCAATGTTTGAGCCTATCGCAGCACCGGTAGCTACAATAGGCGCCTCTAAACCGGCCGAGCCGCCAAAGCCTACCGTTAATGAGCTTGTTACTATATGCGAATAAATGTTATTTACCCTGATGTTCGATCTGTTCTTTTTGATATTGGCCAGTATACTGCCTATTCCCTTTTGTATTTTATCGCGGTTAACAAGATGCTGCCAGGTTACAGCCAGGAAGATACCCAGTGCAGGCAAAAAAACGTAAGCTATATGGTAATACAAGTGCGATGAAATGCGGTGGCTCACATCCTCCATAAAATGCACTAAAAACTTTAGCGCGATGGCTGCCAGACCGCCAAAGAAACCAACAAAAACACTACAGTAAATTAAAAAATTCCGTTGACTGTTACGTCTCAGGCGCCAGCGGCTTATTTTATCGGAGAGGGATTTAAGCATAGATACGAATTTCAATACACACGAATTTCACGAATGAGGATGAATTGACACGAATTGATTTGCGCGCGA
Organism: Mucilaginibacter sp. P4_G9; assembly: GCF_056400985.1. Lineage (NCBI taxonomy): Bacteria > Pseudomonadati > Bacteroidota > Sphingobacteriia > Sphingobacteriales > Sphingobacteriaceae > Mucilaginibacter > Mucilaginibacter sp. P4_G9. The sequence goes on from NZ_JBFUKF010000335.1 coordinate 1,358, forward strand.
AATCACAAATTTGAATTGACACGAATAAATTTTGACAAACAATCAATGCAGAGTTCCGCAAACTTACGAAGTTTTGAAAACTTTGTAAGTTTTAATTCCCCTTAGTGAAATTCGCCTCAATTCGTGTAATTCGTGTTTGATTAATTTATATTTGCAAATGATTTCTTCGCAAAGATATGATCAAAGAGGTGTATCTGCCTCCAAAGATGATGTACATAATGCTATTAAAAACATTGATAAGGGCATTTTCCCTAAAGCCTTTTGTAAAATAGTACCCGATATATTGACCAACGATGCGGAGTACTGCAATATTATGCATGCCGATGGCGCGGGCACAAAATCATCACTGGCTTATACTTACTGGAAAGAAACCGGCGATATCTCAGTATGGCGCGGTATTGCCCAGGATGCCATCATCATGAACCTCGACGATTTGCTTTGTGTAGGCGCTATTGATAATATCCTGCTATCATCAACCATTGGCCGTAATAAAAATCTGATACCAGGCGAAGTTATTGCCGCCATTATTAACGGTACCGAAGAAATTTTAAGCGAACTGCGCGGTGCCGGTATTGGCATTTACTCAACCGGTGGAGAGACTGCCGATGTTGGCGACCTTGTACGCACCATCATAGTCGATTCTACGGTAACTTGCCGCATGAAGCGGGAAGATGTAATATCCAACCACCGCATTCAGCCTGGCGACGTTATAGTGGGCTTGGCAAGCTACGGACAGGCAACCTATGAAAAGGAATATAACGGCGGTATGGGCTCAAACGGGCTTACATCTGCACGCCATGATGTGTTCAATAAAACCATTGCCGATAAATATCCCGAAAGTTATGATGCGGCCATCCCTTATGATCTCATCTTCAGCGGCAGTAAAAACCTTACCGACCTGGTTGACATCGGCAACGGGAAAAGCGTAACAGCAGGCAAACTGGTATTAAGTGCCACACGCACTTATGCCCCAATTATTAAAGCTATATTAGACAAATACCGCGGCAAAATAAATGGCATGGTGCATTGCAGCGGCGGCGCGCAAACCAAAGTACTGCATTTTATTGACGAGCTGCATATTATAAAAGATAACCTTTTCCCTGTGCCTCCCCTGTTTAAACTTATTCAGCAAGAGTCAAAAACCAGCTGGCAGGAAATGTACAAGGTATTTAACATGGGGCATCGTATGGAACTGTATGTACCGGTAGAAATAGCTGAAGACCTGATCAAAATTTCTAAAAGTTTTGGTGTTGATGCGCAGATCATTGGCCGGGTTGAAAAGGCCGATACTAAAAAAGTAACCGTAACATCGGAGTTTGGAGTATTTGAGTACGAGTAATATTTGAGCAGACCTATCGATCTATTTGTGTGACATCCTATCGAAACGGGTGGCTTCGGCTCTATCCCATTCAGGCACCAGGATACATCCTTGTTTCACCATAAACCATCATTTAAACATCCATTATAATTAAGGTTTTTATACCACCATTTGGGATAAATTATTTAAAACCTGTAAGGGGATAGAAAATTATCGCATAAAAAAACCCGGCCAAATATGACCGGGTTTTTATTAATAAAGAAACCTAATTACTTAACAGCGATTGTTTGAATTAAGTTACCAAGTGTATTGGCTACGTATACGTTACCTGCACTACCTGCAGCCACGGCAGATGGGCCGTTGAATGGGGTAACCAAATTATAATAACCGCTACCAGCTACAGACGTTACAACACCTGCAGTAGTAATTTTGCGTACCAGGTTGTTACCAGCGTCGGCAACATATAAATTACCCGCATTATCGATAGTGATACCACTTGGGTGGCTAAATGATGCGGCTTTACCTGTTCCATCGCTATTTCCCGCTTTTCCGTTCCCGGCAATAGTGGTTACCGTACCTGTTAAATCAATTTTACGGATGCTATGATTATTAGCATCAGCTACATATAAATTACCTGCTGCGTCAATAGCTATGGCACGCGGTCCGTTTAATGATGCAGCTGTACCAGCACCATCAACATTTCCGGCTGATTTACCTGCAACTGTTGATATGCTTCCGTCTATAGCTGAAATTTTACGGATCAAATTGTTGCTATAGTCGGCAACATATAAATTACCTACAGCATCAATTGCTAACCCAGCAGGATTGTTGAACCGTGGATTTATGGCATTGGCTGTTGCAGTAGCCGGGATTACGGCGTTGTTATTGCCTGAATTTCCGCTTACTCCCGCAAATACAGTAACAGCGCCTGTGGTTGCAATTTTACGAATGGTATGGTTGCCAAAATCAGCTACAAAAATATTTCCTAACGCATCAACAACAACACCTGTAGGGCCGTTAAATGAAGCTGCATCACCAATTTTGGTGGCGTTTGCGCTACCCGCAAGCAATGTTCCGGATACGGTGCTTACAACACCTGCAGTGGTAACTTTACGAATTTGGTTGTTACCTTTATCAGCGATATATAAATTACCTGAAGCATCAAGTGCCAACCCGTTTGGATAGTTAAATGAAGCAACTGTGGCGGCTCCATTTGAAGCGCCAAATGAACCGTTTCCGGCCAGTGTAGTTACCACGCCGGTGGTGGCTACCGGGTTTGGCAGCGGAGTAACCTTGTCATTTTTACATGCCTCAAAAAACGCGGCAGAAAAAAGCACAAGTAATACTATAATTATATTTTTATTGAATTTCATAATGTTAATTTTTTTCAATTAATAATAACTTAATTAAATATGTATCTAACACCAATCTGAGCCTGGAAGCGTGAGAACTGGCTTATATCAGTTTTATAAGAGCTGGTAACAGGTGTCGAGGTGGTTGGATCAAGATAAGGGAAAGAATATGTCGCTCTTCCGGTACCAGCATCTTTACCCATATAGGTTAACACTGTAGTTGCTCCGTTATTAAAGCCGCTATATGATACCTGGGCTAAACCCCAGTTTCTGTTCAGCAAGTTGGTAAAGTTGATCACATCGAAAGTTACTTCCAGCGTGTTTTTTACTTTACCTGTTTGGATAAAGAAGTCTTGCGCAAAGTGCAGGTCAACACGTTTGTAAGTTGGCAATATAGCGCCATTCCTTTGTGCATACTGGCCTCTGTGCTGGCTAAGGTATGGATCCTGGCTGATGAAGTTATTTAGCTGGGTCCATATTTGGGCAGGTGTACGCGTATCGGGAGTTCCATTTGATGCGTTATTAGCTTTCACTAACATAAGATCGCCCTGATTTTTAGGAATATACAACAAATCGTTTGTGGCACCGTCATTATTAGGATCACCTGAAGTGACATATGATACCGCTCCATTGTTAGATGCTTCAAAAATCAAACCTAAAGTGGACGCCAAATTTTTTGCGTACTGTTTACGATAAGATACAGTTGCAATAATCCTGTTTGGCTGAACATATGAACTGTTTGACAGGTTGTCGGTATTAGGGTTACCGGCTACATACCTTGAGCTCCAGATGGTGCTGGCAGTTGAGCCACCGTCATTAACATCTTTTGATTTGGTATAAGTATAAGCAACACTTGCTGCAAAACCGTTTGTAAAGCTTTTTTGTAACTGGCCTGTAATAAAATATGAAAATCCTTTGTTAGTGTTTTTCATGTAATATAAACCGGTGATAGACGGGTTTTGAGCAGTTGCAGCGGCCGCTGCAGGAGTTGTGTTTTTAGAGTCATATTGTATTTGACCTTCAACCCCCGGAAGTGTAGTAAAGCCATCAGACAATACTAAATTCTGGTGATAGATGGCACGAATATCTTTGGTGTAAGCACCTTCGATAGTACCAATAATACCAAAAGGTAATTTTTGGTCAACCGCTAAGTTCGTTCTCCAGATTTTTGGATATTTCAAATTTGGATCGGCAACATCAAGCTCGTATGATGTATTAGCAGTTGCATTTGCCGGACGGTTTGCATTAACATCCGGGTTGAATTTTAATTGCTGATTTGTTGGATCGTTAGCTTTTGTAATTGTACGTGAACCAAATAACAAGCCATTGTTTGAAGCCTGGTTAGATATCCATACAAATGGTACAGGACCGGTAAATAAGCCGGAACCGCCGCGTAACTGGGTAGAACCATCTCCATTAACATCCCAGTTAAAGCCTAAACGAGGTG
>NZ_JBFUKF010000336.1:0-5467 GCF_056400985.1 Mucilaginibacter sp. P4_G9
CATCAATACCGCCTAAAACCCTTACCAGCGCCTCTTCGGTTTTTTGAAGAGCCTCCAGGTGACGGATGTTGGTTACCAGGGTTTCGTCGCCGCTGAGCTGATCTTTGATCGCGGTACTATATATCTTGTTTTTTAGGTCGTCTATATGGAGTTTTTCTTTGGCTGAGATGAAGATAGTCTGAGTGTCTGGAAGTCCGGATGTCCGGAAGAACCCATCTATCCCTTCTAATTTTCCCTCTTTCGAACTTCCCGCACTTATTAAGTCCATTTTATTAGCCACCATAAGCATACCTACGCCAGGTTTTTTCAGGCTTTCAAGGTCACTTTTAAGTTCTTCAAGGGTAATTAATTCAGCATCAAAAACATAGATCAACAGGGCCGACTGGCTTATCTTCTCCATCGTGCGCTGTACCCCTATCTGCTCAATTGCATCTGTAGCCTCGCGGATGCCAGCCGTATCTATCAACCTAAAATTGATGCCCTGTATATTCAGCACCTCCTCTATGGTATCCCGCGTAGTGCCGGGGATATGGCTTACAATGGCCCGTTCTTCGTTCAACAAGGCATTCAGCAGGGTTGATTTGCCTGCGTTCGGCCTGCCTGCTATAACCGTATTTACACCGTTCTTGATGGCATTACCGAGCTCGAAGGATTGGATCAGCCTACCTACTATTTTGGTGATCTCATGGATCAGGCCTTTCAGTTGGTCGCGGTTGGCAAACTCAACATCCTCTTCGGCAAAGTCCAGTTCCAGCTCAATCAGCGAAGCAAAATTTACCAGTTGTTCGCGCAGGGTTTGCAACTGGGTACTAAAACCGCCCCTTAGTTGTTGCAAAGCCACCTGTTGCGATGCCTTGGAGTTGGAGGCAATCAGATCGGCAACAGCCTCGGCCTGCGACAAATCGAGTTGGCCGTTGAGAAAAGCCCTTAACGTAAACTCTCCTGGCTTTGCAGAACGTGCCCCTTTTTTGATGAACAACTTAATGATACTTTCAATAATATAACCCGAAGCATGGCAGGAAATTTCAACCACGTTCTCGCGGGTGTATGACCGTGGTGCAACAAACAATGAGGCCAGCACCTCATCCAAAACCAAATCGCCATCTACAATATGGCCGAAATGAATGGTATGTGAAGCTTGCTTAGTTAAATCCTTACCCTTCCAAACGCTGTTGGCTATAGCAATGGCATCCAGCCCCGAAAGACGGATCACCGCAATAGCGCCAATTCCGTTTGGGGTGGCAAGGGCAACGATAGTATCCTGATCATTAGTCATTTTAGTTCGTAGTTTTTATCTGAACCGGAATTCATCGAATTAAGGAATTATCAGAATTTTTAAATTCGTGTAATTCTAAAAATTCTCTGAATTCCGGTTCAGATAGCAAAAGTAAAACAAATTACCATCAACTATGAACCATCACAAATGAACTACTTTCCAATGACTTGTTTACAAACCGATAAATCCGACAAGCCAAATGACTAATGACCAGTGACCAATGACTTAAAAATTTTAGCTTTGCGTAAATTATGGTAACTTTTTTTGAAGCTTCGCTCGATACTATTTCGGTACATCATGTTGGCAATCCATTGCAGGATGAGATGTACTCCCTGTCAGATCATCCGTTGGAATTGAAGGATGATATTATCCCCAATTTGTTGATGCAATACTTTTTAAAACCTTTTGAAAAAGCCAACGAGGTTTACCACCTGATGCACAGCAGCGGCGATCTTGCACTTAACGAACTGCACAACTTTGCCACACAGGTATTTGAGGATAAAGAGAAGTTTCATGAGGCATCTGAAAAGATTGCCAAACACCTGTACAAAGTAACCACCCACCCCAACATCAAGGGCGGCGAACTTTATGTGGTGTACTTTAACAAGGTACAAATTGAAGGAAACCCGCTGGATGCTATCGGCATTTTTAAATCAGAGAATAAAGAGACCTACCTGAAAGTTTACCCGGATAAGGGTGGTTTCCAGGTTGATTATGAGCAGGATGCCATCAACATCAACAAACTGGATAAAGGCGTTTTGATCTTTAATATCGAAAAAGAGAACGGTTATAAAGTAGTTGTTGTTGATAAAACCAATGGCGGACAAGATGCTGCTGTGTATTGGAAAGACGAGTTTTTACAGCTCAGGATCCGTAACGACAGCTACAACCAAACCAGCAATACCCTGGGCATCTACAAAAATTTTGTTACCCAAAAGCTCGACGACCAGTTTGAAATGAGCAAAGCCGATAAGATTGACCTGCTTAACAAATCTATGAAGTATTTTAAGGAGAAGGAAACCTTTGATATGGACGAATTTGCCGGCGAAGTAATAGGCAACCCCGAAGCCATCGAATCGTTCAAAAATTTCAAGAATCAGTACGAGCAGGAGTTCGACAGCCCCATTGCCAACACTTTCGAAATTTCGGGCAATGCCGTAAAAAAGCAGGCCCGCGATTATAAAAGTGTACTAAAGCTTGATAAAAACTTCCACATCTATATCCACGGAGACAAAGAGCTCATTGAAAAAGGCTTCGACGACGGCAAGGCGATGAACTTTTACAAGGTTTATTTTAAGGAAGAAGCGTAGGAAAACGTAACTATGATTCAAAAAAGGTTTATCAGAAAATATTCTATCTGATAAACCTTTTTTATTGTTCTAAGTCCTACCTGCAACATTCAAACAATTTTTAGTTAACCAAATCACAACATCTAAATGAAAAGATCATTTATTATTTTATCCCTTCTATTTATCATTACAAGCTGCAAAGTCCCCAATTATGCAATTGGTATGGGCGAAAAAGAATTTACAGCTTCTCAAAAATACAATTTAGACTTAGTTGAGGCATCCCGGGGAAGATCCGTTTATAAAAGGGCTGTTGAAACTGATGGTAAAAGAGTAATCGCCAACATGTACTATTATTTTGCAGATGGCAAATTAGTACGCGCAGAACGTGTTGAATGCCCGCCGGAGATTATTATTGAACAAAGAAAAAGCTAAACACGTACATAACTTTATTCCCAGGCTTACAGGAAACCGTATTCTGTAAGCCTGGGTTTATTTAAAGTGCTAATCCACCTCAACCAAACTACTTACTCCGTAAGTAACCGCGTCTACCCTCTTCAAATGCAAATTAGTAACCGGTTTCACCACCAGTGGTATTTTCTCTATCCGGGTTTCGCTGGTATCCAGGCCGAAGGCTTTGGCTTCTGACTGGGCCAGTTTTTTAATGGCGAAATAACTGTTGAGGATGAAGCCTTCGCTTACACTGAACAGGTTGTTATAGCTCAGGAATTTCTCCATGATCACAAACCTGAAATCGGCTGGGATCTTATATTCGTGAAGCGATGGGTAGTTACTTGTAATATCAATTTCCCGGCGCTTCACCATATCCTCTACCACATTGCGGAACAACACATTCACCCGCGGCTGGATCCTGAACCCTAAACGGTATTCAATGCGAATTACCTTGCCGGGCTCAATCTGGTCTACACTGTATTCCATAGTATAAGGTTCGGCGGTAGTTTCAATATGCACAAACCAGTAGGTATCGGCACGTTTGGGGCGACGGCTCATGATAGAGTAAATGATCTTTTCTTCTATTTGCTTACTGTTGTTGGCTTTTGTTAAATAAATAAGGTGCGTGGCATATTTGTTAACAGTAGTATCAGCACTAAGTGCCTTCAACAGGGGCAGCTTTTCTTTGATATCAATAAAATTAAGGAAACGATTATTGATCTTGCGGGCCCTGAACCAGATGTACATCGTAAAGATTAGCCCAACCTCGAAGCCTACAAAGAACAGTCTTTTTAATATTTTAACCGCGTTGGCTACAAAAAACGAGAACTCAACCGTTAAAAACACGCACAGCACAATGGTTACCAGCCACACAGGCCAGTGCTTTACGTAGCGCATAAAATAGTACATTAAAATGGTTGTGCTCAGCATGGCTATAGTGATGCTGAAACCATAAGCAGCCGTCATAGCGCTGGATGTGCGGAAGTACAGCGAAACCAAAATACAGCCAATGCACAGGATCCAGTTAATACTGGGGATATAGATCTGTCCGCGAATGTTAGATGGATATTTGATAGTGATCCTCGGCCAAAAATTCATGCTCACTGCCTCGCTGATTAGCGTAAACGAGCCGCTGATTAAAGCCTGGCTTGCAATGATGGTAGCCATAGTAGCCAGCGCAATACTTGGGATAAGGAACTGATGGGGTACTATCTCGAAGAAAGGATTTACCCCGGTAAAATTCTTGGTTGGCGCCTGTGACAATACCCATGCACCCTGCCCAAGATAGTTGAGGATAAGCGTGGTTTTAACAAAGATCCAGCTTACCTGGATGTTTTTGCGGCCGCAATGACCCAGATCGGAGTATAATGCTTCGGCACCGGTAGTACACAAAAACACCGCGCCTAACAGCCAGAAACCTTGGGGATGATCCATTAGTAAACGCGCCCCATAGTAAGGGTTTAGGGCTTTAAATATACCCGGGGAATGTATCACCTGGATACCGCCTAAAATGCCCAGCATCAAAAACCAAATTAGCATAATGGGCCCAAAAGCCGAGCCAACCACTTTGGTACCAAACTGCTGAAAAAAGAAAAGCAGGATGATTATGGCAATCACAATTAATAAAATAAGGTTATTACCCGGGATGATAACATCCGAAAAGTAAGGTACCAGGTTCAATCCCTCAATAGCCGATGTTACCGATATAGGCGGGGTAATTATACCATCGGCAAGCAAGGTACCTGCACCAATGATGGCCGGGATAGCCAGCCATTTGCCATAGCGCCGTACCAGGGCATACAGGGAGAAAATCCCGCCTTCGCCCTTGTTATCGGCCTGTAGGGTTATTACAATGTACTTGAAGGTTGTTTGCAGGGTAAGTGTCCAGAAGATACAGGAGATAGAACCTAAAACAAGGGAGGTGTTAACCTTACCACCCTCAACCAGCAGGGTTTGAAAAACATAAAGGGGAGATGTACCGATATCGCCAAAAATGATACCGAGGGTAACTATCATACCCGCGAAAGTGATGTGCTTAACGTGCGAATTCATTTAATTAAGATAAAAATCAGGGGATTTGCAATGCGGTGATCCGGCTGCTTCAGAGAACATTGCCAGCCATACTGGTTTTTGGCAGCCGCAACAGGAAATAATATCACCATAAACTAATTTTACTAATAAATCCGCATGGCCAAAATACATGCCGACGATAGTTTAAATTTATTAATTATCTATTTTACAAACACTTACCTGTTTTCAATCAATTATAGTTGGAATGATAAAACCTATCAAAATGATAGGTTTTATCATTTTGATAGGAAAAAAGGGAAAGGCATGTTCAAGATATTTTTTTACGAAATTGACCTAAGAACTACAGGACCATGCCGAATTATTTCGGCATCCACATACAAAGTGTACAATGGTTACCCTGTCCTATCAGATCCTGAAACAG
>NZ_JBFUKF010000337.1:0-5457 GCF_056400985.1 Mucilaginibacter sp. P4_G9
GCTATATCATACATCATATCGCGTCTTTCATCGCCCCATAATATTTACTGGCAGCACCTTATTCACGAAAAAGATATCCATCCGGGCCAGGATTACAGCATGTTAAATGCTATAGTGATGGATAGCATCATCAACAAAAAATACACCGCGGTTGATAAGCAAACAACGGTTAATGATTTTTATAAGATCCTGGCTAAAACTGATGCCAATATATTCCCGGTATTAAATGAGGATGGGCTCCTGGAAGGAGTGGTGCTGATAGATGATATCCGCCGGCGCCTGTTTAACCAGGAGATTGCCGATGATACTATTGCTGATATTATGACTGCCGCGCCAACCGTAATTGATTATGATCAACCAGCCAGTACCGTAATGGAAACCTTTGATGCTATTGATGTATGGCAGCTGCCTGTAATAAAGGATGGCCTGTTTATAGGTTTTATATCTAAATCGGCGCTGCTGAATAAGTATCGCCAGGTAATTATTGAACAGCATAAGGCGAGTGACTTGTTTGCGTAAGAATAAATTTAATTATGCACGAATTTCACTTATTAAAACGAATGCCACTAATTCAGCCGGATATTACCATTTGATGAGATCATCGGCATCCGCTGATTTAAATAGGTTCGGAATATTCGAAAGTTTTTAAGAAATAAATTGTTGCTTAGCTGTTTAGCGAATGATTACTTATATTTACTTTGCTTACAAAGTGGGGGCTTAAGCTATGGTCGAGATATTTCAGAATATTCGTAAAATATATGATTTTGTAGCGCCTTGTGAAGAATTGGCCAATTATATTGAGTTTTTCTCTGAGTCATCTTTAGCTAAAACCCGGCAATATTTCCAAAACGAACATTTCTCTGTTAAAATGTTTGCCAGCTGGACACCCACTTTTTATATCAATCTTGGTGCACCTTACTATATTGATTTGGCACATTCACGTTACCTGGTGAAGGCAGGTGAGGATATTCTGATACTAAGAAACAACACGGTTGAGCGTCACAATCAGCCTGCAGATAATATTTTTACCGTTAAATTTTATCCGGGTGGTTTAGAGGCGATTTTAGGTTTAACCCAAATTACCCTGGCAGATAAGCTTATTAATTTAGCGCAAATTTTACCCGGCAGTTTATTAGCCAAAATAAGGCAGCCTATTGTTTTTGAAGAACGGATAAACCTGATGCAACAATATCTTTTAAATGCCTGCAGGAAAAACAACCATAAAGATCATTACCTGGGCATGGTAAGCGATGCTATAGGCGAGTACCAGACTACGGGCATGCAATTAAATACATCGGCCGTAGCCGGGCGGCTATTTATCAGTTCTAAAACTATCAACCGGTATTTTCATCGAACCGTGGGTATTTCTCCGAAAAATTATTTTTCGATATTGAGGGCGCGGGCAGCTTTAACCCAATTTATAAAAGCCAAAAACAGCTTTGTACCTTTTGATTATGGTTATTATGATATGAGCCATTTTTATAAGGACGTAGTAAAATTCACCGGGCAAAAATTAACGGACAACCAACTGTAAATTGTCCGTTTTTTACTTTCTTTAGGTAGTTGTAATGTATTTCTTTGTGTAAATTGTTATTATCAATGAAATCACTTGCAATTGCTTTTCTGCTATCTTTCGTTTTTGTTCGGGGTGCAAACAGTCAAACCTACCAGCCTGTTATAGAGCAGGCCGTTTCTACCATAAAATATGATGCGCGTTTAATTGCTAAATATGGCTACCTGGTTGTACCCGAAAACCGGCAAAGACCACAGGGACGCAAAATAAAGATGCCTTTTTTGTTTATCCGCAAACCCGATCAGGACGCTAAACGAAACATTTCCCTTTATGCAACCGGCGGCCCTGGTTATAGCACCATTACCGGCCGCGATAGTATTGGTTATAACTCCGGGTTTTTAAAGTTTGGTGGGTTTATTTTTTTCGACCAGCGGGGAACTAAACTGGCGCAGCCTTGCCTGGATTGCATGGATGTTAACGAAGCGGTTAAAACAAGCTACAGAAAGGGGTTAAATAAAGATAGCCTGGTGCTTGCAGCAATAAAGCACTGCCATGACAGGTTCACAGCCAAAGGCATTGATCTGTCTGCCTATAATACCGAAGAAAGCGCAGAAGACATTAACGATTTACGCCTGGCCCTGCACCTGGATTCGCTTAATTTGATAGGGATATCCTACAGCGGAGGATTGATGCTGAGCGCGGCGCGCAAACATCCCGAAGGTGTGCGCGCCTTAATACTTAACTCACCATTACCAGGGTTTGCGCGTTATGAAGAAGATGGCTTACTAAATATCAATGAAGCGTTGGAACAGGTATTTGCCAACTGCGAAGCCGATTCGGCAGCAAAGCCTGCTTATGCAAACCTAAAGGCGCGGTTTCACCAGTATTTTACCGCGGTTAGCGGCAAAAAGTTCACGCTTAACTACCTGGAAAAAGGCGGTCGCGACAGTTTAAAAATCAGCTACAATAAAAATGATCTGCTGGATGCTGTGATCAATCGCTTGAACAGCGGCCAGGTGAGTGCAGTACCAGCTGTTATCAATGATATCATTAGCGGCAAACACCGGGCCTATATTCGCGAGCAAGTGGATGGCGCGTTTGGCGGTGATCAGTCGGTATCATTAGGAATGCGTTATTCAGTGTATTGCACTGAGCAGATCATGTATTCAGATCCGGCTTTAGAAAAACAGCAGCACGACATATTGCCCTGGTTAGCGGGTTATCCATTCAATGATGTAAACCATGCCATATGCGATTGCTGGAAGGTAAAGCCAGAGCCGGGAATAGTTAAAGCGCAGGTATATTCTGCCGTCCCGGCGCTTATATCGGCCGGAGATATCGATCCGTGGTGCCGGCCATTTTATAACAGACTGATTAAACGTTATATGCCAAATGCCCGGTTATTGATAATGCATAATAAAGGGCATGCGCCGGGCTACTATGCTGACGGGGTTGATTATTTGAAATTGTTTATGGATCATCCCTACAATAAACTTGTTTCACAGTCAAAGGATGTGATTGTGGAGTAAGCGGAGTGTTTTATTGATAATTATTAAAAATGGTTTATCAGAACAAAAAATGCCACTAACTCCTAAAAATTAGTGGCATTCCTATTTTATTCGTAAAAATTCGCCTTTATTCGTGAAATTCGTGTCTATTTAATAAACAACAGCTCCCTGAATTTTGGTAACGGCCATAATCTATCGTCAACAAGTTGTTCCAGTTTATCTACCCGGTAACGGATAGGCGCGAAGAATGATTTTACTTTTTCATCATACTCAATGGCGCGCTGACGGATATCTTCGATAGCATTGGCTTTTTTGCGCTCATCAACCATTTGTTCCACATTGGTTTTAATGAAGTTTACGTGTTCGGCTATTTTGTTGATAATATCAAGCTGAGCTTCGTAGGTTGATGCAGCAAGGCCAAGGTCTTTTAATCCCTTTACATTCTCAATAAGCTTGGTTTGATAGCCAACAGCTGCCGGTATAATTACGTTTAAAACCAACTCGCCAATTACGCGCGCCTCTATTTGTAGTTTTTTGTAAAAGCTATCCAGTAAAATCTCATGACGTGCGTGGGCTTCGCGGGGCGTAAACACGCCTGTTTCGGCAAACAGGATCTCCGATTTTTCTGACAGGAGCGAATCAAGTGCTTTAGGTGTTGTTTTTATATTGGCTAAGCCCCGTGCTGCCGCTTCTTTTTCCCATTCCTCGCTATAGCCGTTRCCCTCAAAACGAATGTTTTTTGATTCCTTGATGTATTTTTTAATAACGATCAATAAAGCAAGGTCTTTCTTTTCACCTTTTTTAATCAGCTTATCAACATCGTACTTGAATTTTTTAAGCTGATCTGCAACAATGAGGTTTAATATGGTCATTGGGCTGGCCGAATTGGCCGATGAGCCAACTGCCCTCAGCTCAAACTTATTGCCTGTAAATGCAAATGGCGAAGTGCGGTTACGGTCAGTATTATCGGGTAATATCTGCGGAATCTTAGGGATGCCCTGCCATAATAAGTTGTCCTCTTTTATTTTTTTGCTGATCCTGGAGGTTTCTATCTCATCCAAAACATCGTTTAACTGGCTGCCCAGGAAAATGGATATAATGGCAGGGGGCGCCTCGTTGGCTCCCAAACGGTGGTCGTTATTAACCGATGCTATAGAAGCCCTCAACAAGTCGGCGTGCTCATAAACCGCTTTTATGGTGTTCACAAAAAACGTAAGGAACATAAGGTTGTTCTTAGGCGTTTTGCCCGGAGATAACAGGTTTTTCCCCGTATTGGTTATCAGCGACCAGTTGTTGTGTTTACCGGATCCATTAATACCTGCATACGGTTTTTCATGCAGCAATACCTTAAAGTTATGCCGCCTGGCCACACGGTCCATCAAATCCATCAGGAGTTGATTGTGATCAATGGCCAGGTTTATTTCCTCATAGATAGGTGCGCACTCAAATTGCGATGGCGCAACCTCGTTATGCCGTGTTTTTAACGGAATGCCTAATAATAAAGCTTCGGCTTCCATATCCTGCATATAGGCGTATACGCGTTCAGGTATCGAGCCAAAATAATGATCTTCCAGTTGCTGGTTTTTGGCAGATATATGACCAAAAAGCGTACGGCCGGTTAAATACATATCGGGGCGCGCGTTAAATAAGGCAATATCAACCAAAAAATATTCCTGCTCCAGGCCCAATGAGGCGTTCACCTTCTCAATTCCTTTATCAAAGTAATGGCACACATCAACAGCCGCTTTATCCAGCACGCTTAGTGCCTTTAATAAAGGCACTTTGTAATCAAGAGCCTCGCCGGTGTATGATACAAATACAGTTGGGATACATAAGGTACGCGCCATTAAAAACGCGGGCGAAGAAGGGTCCCAGGCTGTATAACCGCGGGCCTCAAAAGTATTGCGGATACCGCCGCTCGGGAAGCTGGATGCATCCGGCTCCTGTTGAGATAAAGCATCGCCGCTAAAGCGTTCAATTGCACCACCATCAGCAGTGGGCTCAAAAAAAGCGTCATGCTTTTCGGCGGTAGTTCCGGTAAGGGGCTGAAACCAGTGGGTATAATGTGTTGCCCCTTTCCCTAATGCCCATGATTTCATGGCCGATGCTATCTGTTCAGCCAGGTCGCGGGGGATGGGTTCACCTTTTTCAATAGAGTTTACTATACCCTGGTATGCCTCTGTTGAAAGGTATTCTTTCATTTTCTTTTTATCGAAAACATTGGCGCCAAAATAATCGGAGATTTTTGCAGCAGGTGGTTTAACTTCAGGGATGGTTCTGTTCAGAACATCCTGCAGTGCTTGAAATCGAATGTTGGACATAATTATATGCGGTTTAATATAAAGGCAAAACCAAAAATAGAACTATCCTTTAAATATGCATCAAAATTTAATGAAATATATAGAAGGAAGTGATAAAGGCCAGCCGGTTCAATAA
>NZ_JBFUKF010000338.1:0-5419 GCF_056400985.1 Mucilaginibacter sp. P4_G9
GTACGCTAACTCCCCCTTTAGGGGGTAAGGGGGGCATATGAAAACCTACTTACCGCAAATTGAGCGAAGAATACTGGTAAGGCCTAATCAAACGTATGGCATCCTTAACTACGACCTGGATAATGCCTATCCGCAGCGCATGCTGGAATTGGTATCGGGATCACCTACTGCCAAAGACTGCTGGAATAAGAGGGCCAAATTTATAGCCGGTAACGGATTTGAAACAGAGGGTCTGGGTAAACAGGTGATAAATTCCAAAGGTTTAACATTGGCAAAGTTATTGAAAGCTTTGGCAACCGACAAAGCCTTGTTCACTGGCTTTGGGGTCCACGTAAATTACAACGCCAATTTCAAAATAGCTTCGGTTAACTATGTAAAGTTTGAAGACATCCGCATGGGCGATACCGATTGCCCGCAAACTGCCGGTAAATACGCGATCTATAATGACTGGGGCCGTAAAACCTGGAAGAATATTATGCGCAGTAAGATCACCTTCCTTGACGGCTACAACCCAGATCCTGTAGTGATTCAACAACAGGTTACCGATGCCGGCGGATGGGACAAATACAAAGGCCAGCTGCTTTATTTTAACCCCGAAGTTGATGATTATCCATTGATTGAAGCTGATTCTGTTTGGGAAGATTTTGAGACCGAAGCGGGCATTAAGGTTTTTAATAACCGCGAGGTAACAACCGGCTTTTTACCTTCAACCATGTTGTTTATGCGGGCCCGCAGGGAAGAAGCCGATAACAGCAGGCCCGATGCCGATGAGTTTGCCGGTGTAAATACTACATCGCAATTGGAGCAAGATCTTGGCGCATTCCAGGGAACTRAAAGCGCACAAAAAATCATTGTGATTGAGTACGAAGATGAAAACTCTAAACCGGAGTTTAAGGCCTACCCTATCCAGAACAATGATAAGCTGTTTGAAACAACGGAAAGATCAGTTGAAGCACGGATCATTAAAGGGTTCTCAGTACCGAGGGAACTCATCAATGCCGAAAAATCATCAGGCTTAAGCAATGGCGGTGAAAAAAAGCAGGCCATCATCGAGTTTAATGACAACACCGCGCCCGACAGGCTGGAGCTTGCCGAAACACTGGCCGAAGTATTTAGTCACTTTTACACCGATATTAACCCGTCCGGAAACTGGAATATTATAACCGTACCGGCTATAGCTGCCGACGATAATGCAGGTATAAAAGCAGGTAAAAGCATCAATGAGTTGCTTGCATCGGCCATTCCGTTGCAAAACAAAATAGCAGCCCTGGTTTATGCCTACGGCTTTAAACAGGCCGAGGCTGAGGCAATGTGTAATCCAGCCTGATTTTCAAGGTAGCACCTACGGCGCAAAACCTTTTTGGTTTTCTTCTACAAACTGGTAGCCCCTGCCGGGGCATCTTTCATGGCCAAATTCTTTACGCAAGATGCTGGTCATATAAATAACTTATCCATTAACATAATCAAAAGTCTCCCCCTTCAGGGGGAGATTTAGAGGGGGCTTCTTATGATCTATCTCATCAATCAAACCACATTTCAGCAATACGAGGATATTACTGTAAATATAAAACCCGAACGCCTGAAGGTATTCATCAAAAAAGCCCAGGAACTGGACTTAAAACCATTTTTAGGACATGCTTTATACTACGACTTTTTAACCCATTTTAACGAAGATGGCACCTTAAATGAGGATGCACCGCAGCACTATAAAGACCTGTTAAATGGCAGCGAATACCTGGACCAGTATGGACACATTGTTTTATACCAGGGCCTGTCGCCAACCATGGTTTACTTCACCTTCGCCCGCTTTATTGAAAACGATGCGGTGCATTATACGGCAACCGGCCCGGTAATTAAACGCCACGAAAATGGCGATCCGCTTACATCGCCCGAAGTTGTAAAGCTGGTACAACAGCAGCGCAGCATAGCCAATGCCTATGCCAACGACGTTGAAAAGTTTTTGTGGGACAATAAGACCGACTTCCCGCTTTGGAGATATAATGCAAAAAACAAAAGCAGCAGGCAGGCTGGTCCGCGCATTAGGGGTGTTGATAAAACAGATTTCAACTACCCGGGCAGCTACAACAACTATAATTTAACCATTACCGAATTTTTAAACTGATGGCAACTGATAAAAAAATAAGCGATCTGCCCGTAGCATCCATTATCAGCGCAGCCGACAATTCCATCCTGATAAAAAGCGGCACCGATTACCAGTTTGCCTTTAACACGCTGCTGCAGTTTATCGGGTCGGAATTGCCGGTAGGTGCGAATATTTCTTTTGGTGATACACTGCCCCAAAACATTACCGGTAAACCTGGCGACGTTTTCATCAATACAGCTACAGGTTCTATAGCGCAAAAAATAGCTGCCGTTTGGACAGTAGTTTATACCTTCCCCACAGGCAATGCCGCTGACGGAACCGTTTTATACGGCACCGGTAATCCCGGCAGCTCCACAGGTAAAAACAACGATACCTACATCAACACCCTCAGCGGCATTTTTTACAAAAAATCGGCAGGCACATGGAGCCAGGTATTCTCGATGCAAACCGGTCCGGCCGGCCCAGCCGGACCGCAAGGTGTAGCTGGCCCCGCAGGAGTAAATGGCAAAACTATCCTAAGCGGCACGGGTAACCCGTCCAATTTGTACACCGGTACCAACGGTGATTATTATATCAACACAACAACCTCTCACTTTTTTGGCCCGAAAACGGGCGGTGTATGGCCTGAAGGGTTTTCCCTGGATAACTCTGATGAGGAAGCTATTGCCAATGAAGCAAGTTTAAGGAGTGTAGCGGATGAGGTGTTGCAGGGGCAGATAGATGATAAAGTTGATGCAGTTGAAGGTTATGGATTAAGCCAGGAAAATTATACAACTTCCGAAAAGACGAAGCTTGCTAATTTGTCGGAGCATTTTAAAGGCAGCTATACAACTGTAACAGCATTAGCCATAGCTAACCCAATCGGTATTGCTGGTGATTATGCCTACGTTGATACCGGTACAGGTACCGATGCTAAAATGTATTTATGGGATAATACCGATAATGTTTGGGTACTCAGTTCGGGTGGTGGCATTGTACCCAACGCAACCGAAAATAATCCCGGCATTGTTGCATTTGCTACCATTGCGCAAGCCCTGGCACGTATCGATGATACAAAGGCAATGACTGCTTTAAAAACTATTAGCTTAATACTGGATGAAAAGAAAAATGTAGACAGGCAAATAGCGCCTATAGGAGTTAATGAAGTCTCATTTTTAATGAAAAACCCGGGAAATGTAGTAGCATTAACGATTGCCGGAGCTACGAATGCAAAACTTAAAATTGGCTCATCCGGAACATATCCGATCACAACGCAGACCTTCCCTTTTGCTTATTCGGCCGGCGATCGTGTTTTTGCAACATATAACTATTCAGACCTTAACAACGCAAGTTGTAATATAATTTTAACCTGTAGAGATAACTAAAATGAGTGCAACATATAATTGGACCTATAGGCCTGGAGTGGCTAATAAATACGGATTTACGGTTCCGAATTCAGCTGATGATGTTAAACCAGCAAATTTTTGCTATGTAGCAAAGTCGGGAAACGACCTAACGGGTAACGGTAGTAGACAACTTCCTTTTTGGACATTAACTAAGGCGCAAAGCGTAACTTCGCAGGGTGGAGTGATTATAGTTGGTAGTGGTGTTTATAGGGAGCAAATTCCCTATTTCAATAATCTCAATAAAAATTGGATAGGCGACGGCGATGTTGTGTTTGATAGTAGTTTCTTTGGATTTTTTCAAACGGATAACGGGGACAATTCATTTTATAATATAACACACAGAGGTGCCGGCGGGTATGTGCAGCAACCAGGTACACGTACAACTTCAGTTTACGACTGTATTTTTGATAATATTGCTATTTATCAAGGCTATACTACTATCGTCGTCAACTCTATTTTCTTGAATTGCAATGTTCCTATAAACTTCGAAAGTGGTAATCTAACTTTATCGAATTGCACTTTTTATAAATGTATATCAGTTTCCTTCGGTAATACAGTGCAAACGGCATTTTCCAACCTATTTTATCAATGCAATATATCAGCTAACAATCTTGCCAATATGGGCTTACTAAGATACAGCTTGTTTTATCAATGTAACTTTAAATTGACGGCTGGCATATCAAGTACTGGCGGTGCTCTTTATCCAAGCGTGCCAAGTGGGTTTACTTACTTTTCAAATATTGCTTCGTTAGTTTCCGCGCTGAATTCACTTTCTATATTTAACACGTTTAACGGTTCCGATATGGGCGACCCTCTTTTTAATAACGCGACCATAGGCGATCTTAGCTTAAGTTTCGCAAGTCCGGCAAAAAACCTTTCTTATTTTGGCACCTACGTTGGCGCAAAATCAATTGCATATCCGATAAAAGCCCGTGGAACTGAAAGTGCAGGCGATTTTGAGTTTGCAAGTGCTATTAATATTACGGCAACTGACGATAGTATAACATTAACCAATTCGGTAATAGATGCTCAAATTGACACTAATGTTATAGTAAATACTTTGGGTAGGGAATTGGCGAAGTTTCCATCTTACGGCTTTAACGCCGATAGAAATGGCCAATATATCGATAGCATAGCCGATTTAGACACAATTACTAAAAGCACTTCGGATGCGTTAACCGTAGGCATACCTTATATAGTTGAGGTTGGGGCTATTGCCTACAATGGCGCAACTTATCAACCTGGACAAAGGCTTACAACAGTAAGCGGGCAAACGTCGTTTACGTCCGTTGCGTCCGGTGTGGTTCGTGAAATTCTTGAAGCACCGCAACGACACACAATTATGGCAAGGTTTAGTGATGGCGGCGCAAACATTACTTCCGGTACGGCTTTGACGGGTGGTAATTATTATTACGTTGTATCCGGATCAATTACTTATAATGCGGTTAATTACAACGTCGGTAAGGTATTTAAAGCAATTGACACCAATGCTTTTTCCGGTTCCGGCGTGGTTATAGTAGCATTTAGCAACGAAAGCTATCAGCATTACGAACCAGGGATTAGGCCAACATCCAACAACACTGGCGACTTACGAACTGGTCTAATTATTAGAGGTAACGGCGACCCCGCTTATGTTAGAGGCGGTATAGGTGTACAGGAATTCCCGATAAACGCAAAGTTTATTCAGATAAGATATATTATTAGAGTCAATAATTTAAAACCATAATGGCTTATCAAATTTTAAGCAACGAAATTCAACCAGATGTTTTATATCAGGTCATTGGCATGCAATCAGTAACTTACAATTTCATAAGTTATTCAACTGGACAACGGTTTACAGGTATAAGAACAATTAAAACATTCACGTACTCAGGCACCGGCACCCAGGAAGTAAATGAAGTTTTTCAACTTTTTGGAGGTGCAATTGAAT
>NZ_JBFUKF010000339.1:0-5419 GCF_056400985.1 Mucilaginibacter sp. P4_G9
GTTGCTAAGAGGGCTGTCATGCTGAGCCTGTCGAAGCATAGCGGGCAAAGGCCTATACGCACGAGTCTTCGACAGGCTCAGACTGACAGGCCTTTACACCTTGAAAATCGAATGCGTCATAGGTAGCAATAAAAAATCTTGCCCTTTATTATCTCCACAATTTATCTTCAGATTTGGTAGCGAATTAAACCCTGGTATCTTGTACTTTAAGATGGCTTTACCGTGCTCCGGCGGAGCTTAACTTATTGAACAAGTGCATATTATAAATTTCTAAATCGTTTTCTCTGCACCTATCGCGAAGGCCACCCTATTTAATAATTCCCCAAAGCCTGTTTCAACCGCTCCTGTATCCGTTTTTTAAAATGCTCCGGGGATACTACCCTTGCCTGGTCGCCATATCCCAGTATTTCCGTTTCCAGGTCGTAATTAAGGCAAATGTTTAATGCTACCAGGCGTTGCCCATCCGGCCCTATCTCATCCAAATCGTGCTGACTGCTGTGCAGCGGATAATTTTTAACATAATGATACTGCCGGGGTGTAAGCTCCAGCACCACTTCTTCTACCTGCTGCCCTTTATAAGGCGATGTAATACCGAAACAGTTTTTAAACATTTCCTGCGGATCATGCAATTCCAGGTGTTCAAACTTCTTCCTGGTAATATCAACAGCGCCCATCTTATCGAGCCCGAAGGTTTTCATCTCCAGGTCGCCCAGATCCATAGCCAGCAGGTACCAATAGCCTTTAAACTCTTTAAGGGCATATGGCTCAGCCTTGCGTTTGGTTATTTCCACCCCGTCGTGCTCCTGGTAATCAAACCTTACCCGCACCTTGTTTTCAATAGCCTTTAACAAGGGCCTCAAATGGGCTAACCCGATTGCCTTGCGATGATCAACAAGCATATGGCCAGCAAAATTCTCCTCCTGCAAAACCGCGTTGAGCAAATCAAAAGCTGCTATGGAATGTGCCCCGGTCCCGGCAGGTGAATTGATGATACCATAGGTGTTACTGGCTTTAATGTAGCCAATCTCTACGTTGTAATTTTTCAGTATCGCGCTTTTATCCCGCTGAAAATTACGCGCTATATATTGATTGCCATCAATCCCCATTTTGGCAGCCATATGGTTGGCAATTTGTTTCAGGGTAACACCACCCCGCCTTTGCTGAAAAAACGAGATCAATATTTCCT
Organism: Mucilaginibacter sp. P4_G9; assembly: GCF_056400985.1. Classification (NCBI taxonomy): domain Bacteria; kingdom Pseudomonadati; phylum Bacteroidota; class Sphingobacteriia; order Sphingobacteriales; family Sphingobacteriaceae; genus Mucilaginibacter; species Mucilaginibacter sp. P4_G9. The sequence goes on from NZ_JBFUKF010000339.1 coordinate 1,187, forward strand.
GGCGGATGACAGGCGTTAAGGCCGACATGGGTTAAATATGCTTTCCATTAACTTGTAATAAGCTTAGCTTTATTTTGCAATATATTGTTATTACTTTAATTTATCTGGTAAGTTTTTTATCAATTTTTCTGATATATTTCTAAATTTTTCTTCAGCAGTTCCTGGTTAAAAAAGGCGCACCGTTCCATGCAAAAGTGTTCCAACCACAAAACCAAAAGCGCTGTACGACAAGTCGTGTCGTACAAGGATAAAAAATAAAACAGCATAACTAACTATAAATCAATAAATTAAACAATAAAATCATCGTGTTTCGCATTTTTTTTGTTCACAACTATCCGTTGAGGAACGGAACACCCAAACTTTACAACCTTCAAACATTTCAACCTTACAACATCTCCCCCAAACTCCTATCTTTGCTCCGAATATGATTATCCAGCAATTCTACGATAAAGGGTTGGCGCATGCATCTTACGCCGTGATCCGTATAGGTAAAATGATCGTTATTGATCCGGCCCGTAACCCGCAGCCCTATTATGATTTCGCCGCCCGGAACGATGCCGATCTTGTGGGCGTTATTGAAACACACCCCCATGCCGATTTTGTGAGCTCGCACCTCGAAATTCATAAAGCTACCAACGCCGTAATTTATTGCAGCAAGCTAACCGGCGCTACATACCCACACGAAACTTTTGATGATGGCGATGTTATCGAGCTTAATGACGTTAAGCTAAAGGCTATTAACACCCCCGGTCACTCACCCGATTCTATATGTATTTTGCTGGAAGATGAGGAGGGCAGGGAAATAGCTGTTTTCACAGGCGATACCCTGTTTGTTGGCGATGTAGGCCGCCCCGATTTACGCGAGAATGCAGGCAATATCACCGCCAAAAAAGAAGAACTGGCCAAACAAATGTACCACAGTACCCGCAATAAACTCATGAACCTGCCTAAAGGCGTAATAGTATACCCGGCGCATGGCCCTGGTTCATTATGCGGCAAAAACATGAGTCCGGATCTTGAAAGCACCATCGGTCGCGAGCTGCTGGAAAACTATGCACTGCAACTGATGGATGAGCTTACCTTTGTTAAAACCATTACTACCGAGCAGCCATTTGTGCCAAAGTATTTTGAATACGACGTGGAGCTTAATAAAAACGGGGCTCCTGATTTTCAACTAAGTGTGGAGAGCGTCGCCAGGATCGATACTGATATTCAGCTACAGGAAGGCATAACTATCATTGACAGTCGCCCCAAAAAAGCATTCAGGGCCGGTCACCTTAAAGGGGCGATCAACCTGCAGGATGGCGATAAATTTGAAACCTGGTTAGGCTCCATCCTTCGGCCCGATGAAAAGTTTTACCTCGTAGCAGAGGATGAGGCTGCCACCAATATACTAATCAAAAAAGCAGCCAAGATAGGTTACGAAAACAATATCATCGCAACCCTTCAATCGCCCCAAAGCGCTACTGAAAAACTGCCTGATCTGTATTTAGAGGACTTTAAGGCTAACCCCGAAAACTACACAAATGTAGATGTGCGTAACCCGGGTGAGGTAAACGAAGGCAAAGCCTTTAAAACAGCTATTAACATCCCCCTACCCGAATTAAGGGAACGCATTGGCGAGATACCAACTGATAAACCTATTGTAATTCACTGTGCGGCCGGATACCGGTCGGCAGCAGCAACCAGTATTGTAGCAGGCGAAATAAATAATGTACCTGTATATGACCTGGGCGAGGTAATAGCCGACTATTTAAGTGCTACCCACCCCTCCGCGCCAGTTGAYGGGACGGCTTTAAAAACTTCGCCTGCCGGAGAAGATTTAGAAGGGGCTAAATGAGCAACCTGAGTATAGTTACAACTGCCGATGGTTCAAAAACTATTTACAATGCCGAGGTTGGCGAGCTTTACCACTCCCGTAACGGGGCTTTGCAGGAGAGCCGGCATGTGTTTGTTAACTCCGGGCTGCGTTATTTTCTGCAGAACAATAATACAAATGAGGCAAGTATACTGGAGGTTGGCTTTGGCACCGGTTTAAACTTTTTATTGAGTGCTGATGAGTGCATGGCTAAAGCAATCCAGCTTAATTATACCGGCATCGAGGCCTATCCCTTAACACCCGAAATGATGGCCCAAACCGGGTACAACGAATATGTTTCGCCGCAATTATGGCAACCCTACCTGGAGCATTACCCCGAAGCCTTACTTACCAAAGTCAACCCCGTCAATCATTGCCGACTGGAAATCGCCAAAGTTAAACTCCTGGATTTTAAGGGAGACGAACGGTATGACATCATCTATTTTGATGCCTTTGCCGCTTCGCGCCAACCCGAAATGTGGGAAGAAGCTGCCATTAACCATGTAATAAGCTTTTTAAAACCAGGTGGCGTATTTGTTACCTACGCCATAACCGGCAACCTTAAACGAATGTTGAAAGCCCTTGGTTTAAAAACAGAAAAAGCCCCGGGTGCAGCCGGAAAGCGGGAAATGCTGAGGGCTGTTAAATTCGGTGTTTAGGTACGGTTAACTGCTTACATAAACCTGAAACCCACATTAAATTTTAAGGTAAAGCCATTATTAGCAGGTAGTTCACGATAGGCTGCAAACTGGCCCTGCGCGTTGCTGCTTCGGGTAGCGTATATAATGGGCCCGCCACAAAGCGTAAACGCAAAGCGCGACCCTGATGGCGCATAATTTACAGACGGCCCCACCAATAACCGTGCGCCACCTTCTGCCTCATCGGTTTCCCAAAATCCTTCCAGATCCTGCCCTACAGCTTCCAAACCGCCATAAAACTGGCCGCTGATATGGCGGTGCAGCCCTATACTGGTAATAATATCAAGCCCGTCGCGCCTGGCATCAAAAGCCTTTTCTAACCTTACATTTGCTCCTACCTTCCACGAGGTAACATCATAAGCAGCAGTTATGCGGCTAAATGCAACATTATCATTGTTAAATTCATGCCTGAAACCTAAGCCTCCACCAATTCTAAACCCCATGGGCTGATTGCCGCCGATAAAATCCCTTAATAACTCGGCCTGTYGCAAAGTATGCACGCCGCCGTTGTTACTAAAGCCGGTACCCAGGGTTGCCAAAAAGGTAAATTTATTACCTAAATATCCCTTAACAGAAATATTTTGATCTACGCCATCAAACCCTATAGGGGTAACCGTGTGTTCGCCATACCCACCAGAATAATTTACGCTCCAGTTTCTGCCCGCAGGATTTAACGTATTTATGGTATACAAAAATGGCTGGGGCTGTTCAAATGAGCTGTTTTGCTCTGTTGTTTTCATTAATTGCTGTGCATTGCATAAATTAACAAGCATTAATAAAAAAACAATAGCCGGGTAAATTTTTTTCATCATAGGATTTGGATATTAGATTTTACAAGTAAAGTTAATTAATATTAGCTTTAAATTAATAGTGTGATAAGTTTGCATTAAAGATGTTATCATACATTTGCTTATTCATACACTGCTATAAAATATGCCTTTAAAAGCTCCGGAAACCGCCCCTACTTCAACCATCGCATTTCAACGTCTGCTTATTATTATGGACGACCTTAGGGCCAATTGCCCGTGGGACAAAAAGCAAACCCTTGAAAGCCTGCGGCACCTCACCATTGAGGAAACCTATGAACTGAGTGATGCTATTTTGGGCGATGATATGCAGGAGATAAAAAAAGAGCTTGGAGATATTATGCTGCACCTGGTTTTTTATTCTAAAATAGCTTCCGAAACCAGTGACTTTACCATTACTGATGTATTAAACGGCGTATGCGATAAATTAATCAATCGCCACCCGCATATTTACGGCGATGTTGAGGTACAGAGCGAAGAAGATGTAAAACGCAACTGGGAGCAGATTAAGCTTAAAGAGGGCAACAAATCTGTACTGGGTGGCGTGCCATCTTCGTTGCCTGCGTTGGTAAAAGCATCCCGGATACAGGAAAAAGCCCGCGGCGTTGGTTTCGACTGGGAGGAGAAAAACCAGGTTTGGGCCAAGGTAGAAGAAGAAATGCAGGAGTTTAAAAACGAATTTAACGCCGAAGATGAAACCACCATCGACCATGAAAAGGCCGAAGGCGAATTTGGCGACCTGCTGTTTTCACTCATTAATTATGCACGCTTTATCAATATAAACCCGGAGAACGCGCTGGAGAAAACCAATAAAAAGTTCATTAAACGTTTTCAGTACCTGGAGCTTAAGGCTAAAGAGCACGGCAAACAA
>NZ_JBFUKF010000340.1:0-5375 GCF_056400985.1 Mucilaginibacter sp. P4_G9
GCTTTAGAGTCAACACGTTGTGTAACACCAAGGTACTCGCCGCTAAGGTTATAAAAAGCGGTTTTTCTAACGCCATCAACGGTGAAAGTTGCTTTCTGGCAATTTTTGGTTACTGTCCAGTTTACGTCTTTTGCATCAGCAAAGTCAACTGTGAAACCATGTAAGGCTACGTAAGAAACGTTTGTGCCTCCATCTACTCTTTTACCACCATCGGCAGCAAATACATTAACACTTAATAAAGCGGCAATTGCGGTTGTTAAAAATATCTTTTTCATGTATGTTTAAATTTTAAATCCATAACAAAAGTATAGGAATGTTATCAACTTGGCAAATAAAATTTAATTTTTATGAATATTTGATAATAACAGTCAAATTGACGTATAAAATTTAGATTTTCGCAAATCACTTAGTGTATATTTTACAATATCTTAAACAAAAAAGAACATGAAAAATCGGTTTAGCAAATCAAAAACCGATTTATTCACCTGCTGTTACCATCAAATTAACCATTATCGGCAAATCCGGGGTATAAAGTCATACCGCCATCCATAAAAATGGTTGCTCCGGTAATGTAATCAGCCTCATCTGATGCCAGCCAGGCGGCCAGTTTACCAATATCATCTGGTTTACCTATCCTGTTATAAGGTATCAGGGTGAGTAGTTTATCTAAAGCTTCGGGCGTTTCCCAGGCAGATTTATTGATCGGGGTTTGAATGGCGCCCGGCCCGATGCCAACAACCCTGATTTTATGAGGAGCCAGTTCCTGGGCTATACTTTTCATGAACATGCTGATGCCTCCCTTGCTTGCCGCGTAATTAACGTGCCCGGCCCAGGGAATTACTTCATGCACACTGCTCATACAAATGATCTTCCCGGCGGCCCTGCTCCTGTCTTCCACTACTCCCCTGCGGATGAACTCCCTGGCAGCCTCGCGCGAGCATAAAAACTGCCCGGTTAAATTAATGCTGATCACTTTATTCCAGTCGTCTAAAGTCATATCTACAAATTTGGCATCCTTTTGCAACCCGGCGTTATTTACCAGGATATCAATAGTGCCATAATGCTCAAACATTTGCGCAAACATGGCTTTTACTTCTTCTTCATGGCTTACATCAGCCCGAACAGCAAAGGCTTCACCGCCCGCGGCTTTTATTTGGCTTACTACTTGTTCGGCAGCATCATGATTATGAGCGTAATTGATTAACACCTTAGCGCCGGCAGCAGCCAGAGCTATGGCAACGCCCTTACCTATTCCGCTATCAGAACCGGTTATTAACGCCGCCTGGTTTTTTAATGATGGAGTATGGTTCATTTAACAACAGTTTTAATTGTTTAATATAACCAATGAAATTTGCAGAATAATGTTTTAAGACGATTAAGTGATTAGGAAGGATTCTTTATCTGAACCGGAATTTGTTGAATTTAGGAATTTACAGAATTTGCCTTTGAAGTTAAAATTCTATTAATTCAATGAATTCGACAAATTCCGGTTCAGAAATTTAGCAAGAAATCCCGCCTAATCCTGTAATTGTGTTATAAGATCCAGGAACATAAACAATGCTTTCTTCTTATCCTCGGTTAAATCAAAATCTATCTTCACCATCAGGTAATCCATAATATCAAAATCATCACGCATGGCGATTTCTTTGAATAGTTCATGACGATGGTCGAGGCCGTATTTGAGGGCGGCGTTAAACTCATCCATAAATTCCTGCGGGATGGGTTTGTTGGCTATCCAGCCGGCAAACATAAATGGAAGGCCTGTAAATTTTTGCCACTCTTCGGCAAGGTCATATGCGTATTTATACTTTTCTTTTTTACCAAAAGTGCGGTCGCCTATTTGAACAAAAGCGGTATTGGCTTCGGTTGATAAACCATAGCAGGGTGTATCATTAATCAATTCCGGGTTAATCTTCCAAAAGTTTTTGAGCAGCACAAGGGCCAGGTTATTTGATGATCGCGATTCAGGATCAAGCTGCAGATATTTGATATCCTCAACAGCACAATTACTAAAAATAAAAACCGAGTTTACAGCGCCTACAGCACCGATACAATAATTGGATACTATTTCCCATTGCGGCAGATTTAAGGTAGCTGCTACAGGGATGAGGCCGATATCCACTACATCATCTATGAGTTTTTGGGCACAGACTGACGGCATGTCCAGACTTAGTTCTATTTTATCTATGAATCCTGTTTGTTGTAAACCGTATATAAAGGGCTTGGTATTGGTATAGCTAACTGCTGATATTCTGATCTTTTTCACAAGAAACGCTTTCAGGAATGTTTTAAATGTTCGGCATTATTAAAATCGATGATCGCGAACTTGCTGCCATCATAAGCAACTTTGTACAGCACCAGGTTTTGGTGAGGGAAGCAATCCATTTCGGTTAATGGCTTGCCGGTTAAAATACAAAGCAATAGACGCATGGCACGACCATGCATGCAAATCAGTACCGTTTTTTCTTCGAGGTGACTCATGATAAGCTGCATAGCTTCCCGCTGGCGTACCGCTACCTCATTGGGGCTTTCCCCGCCTTCAAACTTACTGTCTAAACGGCCATCCATCCAATCGCGCATGATCTGTAAAAATACCGATCGGTTTTCGATAGTACTTGGCTGCCCTTCATGGATACCCCAGGCCAGCTCATCTAAACCGGGTAGCTTTTCGTATGGGATACCAAGGTCGATAAAGGATTGAACGCTTTGCTGGGTACGCTTCAACGCTGATATATAGATCTTATCAAAAGCAACATCTTTATAAGCCTCGTAAAACTGACGGGCTTGTTTGCGCCCCTCATCATTCAAATCGGTGTTCATACCACGGCCCTGTACAATTCCTTGCCGGTTAAGCTCTGTTTGGCCGTGACGTACTATATATAAAGTTTTTTCTATCATTCTTTTTTTAAGCTAAAAGCTTAAGGCCTAAAGCAAAAAGCCCTTTTCTAATCAATTGAAGCTTTTTGCCTTCTGCTTTCTGCTTTGGGCCTTCGGCTTTCAGCTTTTACCTAATTAATTACCGGCAGTTTGTAGTATTGTGGCTTGGGCTGAGTTTCCGGGAATTCAAAATCCTTGTAATCGGTAACTACATTATAAAGCGTATCGCGCTCAATCGGGTGCCTGCCTACATTTTTTATCAGCTCCACCAATTGTTTGGTGCTCATGCCGGGGTGCTGCTCTTCGGCGCCTGCCATCGAGTAAATCTTTGTAGTATCATCAAGGGTACCATCAATATCATCAACTCCAAAATTAAGAGAAAGCTGCGCAGTAGTGCGACTGATCATTGCCCAATAAGCTTTAATATGATCAAAATTATCCAGGTAGATGCGGGCTATGGCATAATTTCGCAGATCCTCAATTACGCTCGATTCGGGTACGTGCGACATCTGGTTATCCTGGTTGCGGAATTTTAAAGGGATAAACGTTTGGAAACCGCCTGTTTTATCCTGTAGTTGCCGTAACTGTTCCATATGGTCAACACGGTGATGGAATTTCTCGATATGACCATACAGCATGGTAGCATTTGAGCGCCCTCCCAGTTTATGCCATTCTTCATGGATTGCCAGCCACTGATCGCCGGTACATTTATCTTTCGAAATCAGTTCACGAACTTCCGGGTGAAAGATCTCGGCGCCGCCGCCCGGTATCGAACCTAAGCCTGCCTCATGCATCAGGCGCATGCCTGTTGCATAGTCTATTTTAGCTTTCTTAAATATATAATGGTATTCAACAGGTGTCAGCGCTTTAATATGCAGCCCGGGACGATGATCCCTGATTCTGTTAAAAAGTTCCTGGTAAAAAGGCACATCGTATTGCGGCAATACACCGCCAACAATATGAACTTCGGTTACCGGTTCATCATCGTATTTGGTAACCATGTTAAACATCTCGTCCATGGTATACTCCCAGCCTTCTGCTTTTTGTTTCAGCAGGCGCGAGTATGAACAAAATTTACAATCGTAAACACAAAGATTGGTAGGCTCGATATGGAAATTACGATTGAAATAAGTTTTATCGCCATGGCGTTTTTCGCGGATGTAGTTGGCCAAAACGCCCAGGTAACCCAGGTCGCCCTGTTCATATAATGTAACACCTTCATCAAAGGTTATCCGTTCGCTGCGTTGTACTTTCCCGGCAATGTGCTTTAAATCAGCAGGCAGATCCGGATTTTGTAATAATAACTGTAAATTATTTTCAGCCTCCATTAAAAAAACTTTGTACAAATGTACTAAAAAAGCAGAAAGCTCAAGGCGGAAAGCTTAAAGCGCAAGTCATTCTTGACAATCAGATTATGAGCGGAAAGAAGCCTAAGACAGATAGCCCTATTTCAAAAAGCTTTATGCCTTGAGCTTTTGGCTTTTAGCTTACAAGGCTGTTATCGTTGTAATGGTAACTCCGTTAAAACAATCGTCCTGGCAACCATGAGGCACATAGCCACAGTTTGATATTAAACCATTGTTTTTTGCCTCAAATATAATGTCGTTGCTTTTGGCATCAACTTTAAGCCATTCGGTGCGGGCTTTTAAGTATATGCCATCAATGGTAAGGGCGATGCCGGCATCATTAGGATGTGTATTTATGGTAGCGGCATCTTCATGCCAGGTTTTAACTGTGTCAGCTTTGTTGGTACCATCATTGCGTGATTGTATCCGGATGTAATCGCGCGATACAACTTTACCATTACTAACGCCTGTTTTGATGCTAACACCAAAACCTGTCCACGAGCCAAAACTTGTTGTGTACGAATAGGAATTTTTTGCGTTGCTTTTAAAGCTTAACCACGCTTTATAGCTGGTATCATATTCGCTTTGTTTGGCAATGTTTTCTTTTTGACAGCTGGAGGCTGATAGTACAATGATAATGGTAAGCAGGTACAGGTTTTTCATAGGTGTTTTTTAATAATTACGTGATATTTACGCCTATCGCTACAGCAAATCACAAATAATCTTATTTACTTTGATTTATAACATATACAAAATGAAAACTGAAACTATAGCCATACACGCGGGTAACCATATTGACGGATCATCAAGAGCTGTGATACAGCCTATTGTTATGTCTACCACATTTGAGCGTGGTATTGATGGCGATTTTCCGGGAGGGCATATCTATAGCCGGTCATCAAACCCCAACCGCTCGTTACTGGAGAATGTGATAGCCCAATTAGAAGGTGGTGTTGATGCTGCTTCATTTTCATCAGGCAATGCCGCTGGCATGGCCGTATTTCAATCACTTAAACCGGGTACCCATATTATTTGTCCCGATGATATGTATCACGGCCTGCGCAACCAGCTTAAAAACCTGTTTGCCGGTATATTAACTTTCGATTTTATTGATGTTAACGATAGTGAAGTATTATTGCAGCACATTAAGCC
>NZ_JBFUKF010000341.1:0-5370 GCF_056400985.1 Mucilaginibacter sp. P4_G9
GCTATTAACCGCCTGCCCCAAATCGGTGGCCGCCTGCCCCGTAGCAAATTCTGTCATTGTCCAGGCCGCACCACCAAAATCACCAGACATCGGATCGCGCAAGCTCGCATAAATAGCATTTACAGAAGTTCTGGCCTGTTCTGGTTTGGTAAAGTACGCTCCCACTGTAAAGTTGCTCGGATCTGTTTCGTTTAAAAATTTAGAACAGCCGAATAGCCCTGATATGCCAACTATTAATGCCAGCAAACTATATTTCTTTATTGTTTTCATTTTTCCTTGTTTAAAAAATTGGTATTAATTACAGTCCAACATTAAGGCCAAGCATAAATATTCTTGGCTTCGGGTAATCGTACAATGTTAAGCCCTGGTCAAATGGCGCGCTGGAGTTGGAAACTTCAGGGTCATAGCCCTTGAATTTGGTGGCTACAAAAAAGTTTTGCACAGATGCATAAACCCTTAACCTGTTTAGTTTTAACCGTGACGATACCAATGATGGAAGCGTGTAAGCAAGCAACAGGTTGCGCCCACGTATAAACGATCCGTCGGTTACCTTGTGGCTGTCATTATTAGTGGTATAATAGGCGTTAATGGGCCGTATTTGCGCAATAGGCGTATTTTGATTAGTTTCTGTCCAGGCGTTTAATACCGTTTTGTAGCTGTTGGCAATACCTTGCCTGTCTTCTGCCGAGTGGATGCTTCTGTCAAGCACATCATTGCCGTACATGTACTGCAGATCAACTGTTAACGCCCAGTTTTTGTATTGGAAGGTATTTAGGAAAGTTCCATAGCCGTCTGGGATGCCTTTTCCTATAATGGTTCTGTCAAGGTCATTTATAGTGCCGTCATTGTTTAAATCTTTATACTTTATGTCACCCGGCAACATACCGTATTTTTTTGCATCAGCCGCCTCGTTGCTACCCCATGTTCCAAGGCTTACTCTTCCATAAAAAGAACCTACAGGTTCGCCTACTCTTATAATTCCGTTACCGGAGAATATATCGCGACCACCGGCTAAGGCCAGCACTTTGTTTTTATTTACAGAAATATTGAATGTGGTACTCCAGGAGAAACTACTTGTTTTGATATTAATAGTATTCAAAGCCAATTCAAAACCCTTGTTTTCCATGCTGCCAACATTTGCAACAACACTTGAAAATCCGCTGCTGAGTGGCAAAGGCTGGTTCAGCAGCATATCATTTACCTTTCTGCGGTATACATCAAATTCAAAATTTAGCCTGTTGGCAAACAAACCAAGTTCTAAACCCATATCGGTTTGTGCCGTTTTTTCCCATTTTAAATTATCATTCGCCATACGGGCATTGCCTACCCCTGTTTGGCGGGTTCCGTCTAAAACTATCACATAGCCATCGGTGGTTAAACCGGCATTAGCGCTATACGGCGCAATTTCAGAATTACCTGTTAATCCATAACTTGCACGAAGTTTCAGGTTTGAAATAACAGGAATAGCTTTGATAAAGTCTTCTTCTATTACCCGCCAGGCGAGTGCTGCGGACGGGAAATAGGCATATTGATTGTTTTTCCCAAACTTTGACGAGCCATCCCTCCTTCCCGTGAAAGTAACAAGGTATTTATTTAATAATCCATAATTTAAACGGGCGAAATATGAGTTTAACCCGGAAGCCGTTGCGCCCGAAGATGGAGCTTGAGGACTGGCGCCTGCACCAAGGTTATTAAACTGAAAGTAAGGATCGAAAAAATTACTGGAAGCCGCATAGCTGTCAAAACGATCGTTATGCTGCCATGACAAACCCGCCACGGCGTTAATTGAATGTATCTTGGCAAACTGCTTGCTGTAAGTAAGGTAATTTTCAAATTGCCAGGAAGTGATCCGGCTGTTAGATACGCTGGCATCGCCCTTATCAGAAATATACTGTAATCCCGCGGCGGCCGAATATTGTTCGGATTGATTAATCAGGTTGGTGCCAATTGTTGATTTAAAGTCCAAACCTTCGGCAAAGTGAAGCGTGGCATACACATCGGCCAGCAAGGTTTGAGTTTTAAGAAAGTCATTCCTATCAGCGGCAAGCCTCAAAGGATTGTCGCCACCTTCCATACCCGGATAATCCCTGTTACTGGCCCAGGCCCCATTTGCATATTTTACAGGAATAATAGGCAATTCTTCCAAAACATCCCGCATCATTGTAATGCCGGCTCCATCAACCTGGTCTACCTGTTTATCGGTCTGATCGGTATAACCCAATGTTCCTCCAACTTTTGCCCAGGTTTTTATCTGGCTGTCAAACACAAAGCGTCCGGAGTATCTTTTTTGCCATGAACCACGCGCCAGCCCCTGTTGGTTACGATAGTTTAAATAAACACCAAGGCTGCGCTTTTCATCGCCATCGGTAAATGAAAGCTGTTGGTTTTGTGTAAATGCTTTTTGGAACGCTAATTTTTGCCAATCGGTATCATACCGCGGATTACCCTGTGCATCAAACAATAGCGGGTTAGTTCTCTTGGTTTTAGGGTCGGTATATTTGGTACCGGTAGCCCATCCAACAGGATCATATTTTGCCGCATTGGCATAGGCCAGGTCCTCTAAAGCTAAAAACTCCTTTGAGTTTAGTACAGGAAGCTCTTTAGGCAGTACGCCAATGCTGAAATCAGGGTCATACGATATCTTTCCACCACTGGTGCTTCCGCGTTTGGTTGTAACCATGATAACACCGTTTGCACCGCGGGCGCCATAAATAGCTGTAGACGAGGCGTCTTTTAATACTTCAACAGAGGCGATATCATTGGGATTGATATAATCAATTGGCGTACTTCCATTTCTGAGGTCTATATTACTCATAATAACACCATCTATTACATACAACGGATTGTTGGTTGTGAGCAACGAGCTTGAACCACGGATACGGATATTGGTTTTACCGCCGGGCCTGCCCGAATTGGAAGATACGTTTACCCCCGATATACGGCCAGCCAGGGCCTGGTTAAGGGATGAAGCCGGCCGCTCCTGCAGGGCTTCGCTTCGTACCGAGCCAACAGCACCTGTTAAATCCGTTTTTTTGGCAGTGCCATACCCCACAACAACTACCTCATTTAGTTTTGATTGTTCTGGCTGCAGGTGAACAGTCATCAGGCCGCCCTGCACAATGGTTAGTTCCTGCTTTGTATAGCCGATAAACGAAAAAACAAGAACGGCGTTTGCATCTGGAACATCAATGTTAAATTTCCCGTCTTTGTCTGTAATTACGGCGGCAGTACTGCCTTTTAATTTAACTGTAACACCAGGCAGCGGGGTGTTTTTTTCGTCATAAACCAAACCGCTTACCTTCAATGCAACCTGCTGTAAGTTTACCGATGGAATTTGGGCAGGCGTTTGCTGATCCTTTATAAAAATAGTGTTGTTAACTATTTCATAGCTTAAGTGCTGACCTTTCAAACAAGCCACTAAAGCGGCATCAAGAGATGCATCTTTAACCTGTATAGTGATGTTTTTATTACGAATAGCTTTTGATTCATAAAAGAACACATAGCCCGTTTGACTATTAATAACTTTCAGCACCTTTTTTAAAGGCGCATTGGTTTCATTAAGGTTAATTTTTTGACTAAAAACCTTAGCACTGCACTGCAAAAAAGCTAAAAGAATAATTAAGGTGGTCAGTTTCATAACCAATATTATTTTTTGGGGCGGCCGTAGTTTACCTAATGCCACAGAAAGAGCATTTAATTTCATACTTTTGATAAGTTTGAGTTAATGGATGATTACCGAATAAGATCATTTTCTTTTAAAGAGGTTAACTCAGATACACGTACCCTGATTGCCGTCGGGGTACGTTTCTGCTTTTAACCATTGGCCGGGTGGCCTTAAGACATTTATTTGCGTGTGTTTTTTCTCATAAAAAGGGGTTTAAGTGAATAATTGGATTATTATCATGGTATTATAACTATGGTTCTGTTCTCTAAGCGGTAATGTATTTTTTCGATACTTAAAATGTGCATCAGTTGTGAGGCATCGATGTTTTTATTCATTTGGCCGGAGAATTCCCTTTCCGGGATCTGCCCTTCATATTTTATTTCAACGTCATACCAGCGGGCAAGCTGCCGCATAATTGTTTTAATATTATCGTCTTTAAAATAAAAGAAACCATTTTTCCAGGCTATGGTTTCTTCTATGTCTACTTCCGAGACAAACAACTTGCCATTTTTTTGCTGAACCTGCTCTCCGGGTTTAATTTTGCTGCTTACTCCATTTGTAAGCACTTTAACACTTCCTTCCAGCAACGTGGTTTTGGTAGCTTGTTCGTCCGGATAGGCGTTAATATTGAAATGGGTACCCAAAACTTGTACCGTTTGCCCGTTTGATATCACCAGGAATGGCTTACGCTGATTATGCGCAACCTCAAAGTAAGCTTCTCCAGAAAGCTCTACTTCACGTTTCGTAGCAGCAAAGGTTACCGGATATTTTAAAGATGAGGCTGAGTTTAGCCAAACTTTGGTTCCATCACTTAAAACAAGCTGGTATTGGCCCCCTCTTGGAGTTAAAACCGTGTTAAATACATTTGCCGATGCAGCATTGCTCTTGCCGTGGCTGTAAGTTATCCGGCCGTCGGCGTTTTTATTAATAACAACCCCCTTTTCACTGGCAAGGGTGCCGATTTTTATACCACTAAGGTTTATGGAGTTGCCGTTTGATAAAATCAACGTAGCCCTGTTACCCCCGGGCGGCAAATGATTACCTTCCCGTTTTATAACAGAGGATAATACTTTATTAGGGAGCCTGTTTTCTTTCAGGAGTATTCCTCCGGCAAATACTACCGCCAGAACAGCGGCAGCAACGCTCATATACCGCCAATAATGAATTTTCCGTTCCGGCCCAATTTCAGCCATGATATGATCAAGTATCTTATGCTGATTAGCCTCCAATTCCAGGTTGCTGATTTCAGGATTAGCAGCCTTTTGGGTATAATTCAAATACCAGCTTTCAACCAAAGCTTTTTCTTCTTCGGATACATGACCATTACGGTACCTGTTCAATAAATCTGTTGCGTCTTTTTTAGACATAATTGGTAAGGGGCTATTTTCCCCGATTATGCTATATACACTTAGCAAGCGCGAAGGGAGTAGACGATTTAGAAAAAAAATAAAAAAAACTTACTTCCCATCTTCAATCTCAGGGTTTTAAGGGAGTTGTTAACCTGTTTCCTTACTGTTAGTATGCTCAGGCCAAGCTCGTCTGCAATTTCCTGATGCGAAAGATTAGCGTTCCTGCTCATTTGGAATATGAGTCGCATTTGTGCAGGAAGCCTGGCCACTTCTGCCTCAACTATAGAAATCAGCTGCTTCAAACGTATGGTTTCGTCTGCTTCAGGTTGATTGTTGTTATCCAGGTAATCCTGGAAC
>NZ_JBFUKF010000342.1:0-5355 GCF_056400985.1 Mucilaginibacter sp. P4_G9
GCTTTATCCCCAACAAAACAGCTTCGGGTAAAAAGAAATGGATTGCCCATTCAGAAAAATCGGCTACTGGTTCAGTTCAGGTTAATGCAGGGGCTAAAGCAGCGCTGGTATCCAGCAAGGCCACAAGTTTATTACCCGTGGGCGTTGCTAAGGTAATAACCGACTTTAAAAAAGGCGATATCATTAAACTGGTTGATGAAAGCCATAAACTTATAGGCCTTGGCATTGCCGAATATGGCTCAGATAAAGCCCGGGAACGGATCGGCCAAAAAAATCAGAAGCCTTTGGTACATTATGATTATCTTTATTTACAGGGTTAACACATGAATTACAATCAATATTTCCAAAACGCACTTATAGCTGGCAGAAAGCCAACCCTTGCCCCTGCCCTTATAAACGAGGTTTTAAATGATGTAGCTGCAGAGGCTGTTGCCCAAACAGATGCGATATTAGCCGAAAACCAAAAGGATCTTGACTTGATGGATCCTGAAGATCCAAAATATGACAGGCTGAAACTTACCGCTGCCCGTATTGAGGCTATTGCCGGCGATATGATCAGTGTAGCCAACCTCGATAGCCCTTTGGGTAAACAACTTTCTGAAACACATATGCCCAATGGCTTATCCATTACTAAAGTTCGCGTGCCGCTGGGTGTGGTTGGCGTAATTTATGAGGCAAGGCCAAATGTTACCTTTGATGTATTTGCGCTGTGCTTTAAAACAGGCAACATCAGTATTTTAAAGGGCGGCAGCGATGCCGATCATTCAAACCGTGCCATTGTTTCCATAATACATAAAGTACTCACCAAACATCATATAGACCCGAATGTAGTTACCCTGCTCCCCGCCGAGCGCGAGGCAACCGCAGCATTGTTAAACGCTATTGGCTTTGTGGATGTGCTAATACCACGCGGGAGCCAATCGCTGATAGATTTTGTGCGAGATAACAGTAAAGTACCGGTTATTGAAACAGGCGCAGGTATTGTACACACCTATTTCGATCAATCTGGCGACCTGCTTAAGGGCGCCGAGATTATTGCCAATGCTAAAACACGCCGGGTTAGCGTATGCAATGCCCTAGATTGCCTGATAATTCATGCCGACAGATTAAATGATCTGCCGCAGCTTGCCCATATCCTGAAAGAGAAACAGGTTGAAATTTTTGCCGATGAACCTGCTTACCTGGCTTTAAAAAACGATTACCCTGCAAACCTTCTCCATAAAGCAAAGCCGGAACATTTTGGCACCGAATTTCTATCGATGAAAATGGCCGTTAAAACGGTGGATAGTTTTAAGCAAGCTTTAGAACACATAGCCGTAAACAGTTCCAAACATAGCGAGGCAATTATATCCGAAGATGCTGAGAACATAGCGACCTTTTTAAACGACGTTGATGCCGCAGCGGTTTATGCCAACGTATCTACCGCGTTTACAGATGGCGCACAGTTTGGCTTAGGCGCCGAAATAGGTATCAGTACGCAAAAGTTGCATGCCCGCGGCCCTATGGGCCTGGATGAGCTTACCAGCTATAAATGGATAGTTAAAGGCGATGGGCAGATAAGGAATTTATAACCCAACCCAGAGTTTATTGCATAAAAAAAGGTGCTTTCCAAAAGCACCTTAATTGTTTCTTGTTTAGCGGACTTACTTAATTAAGTAGTTCGCAATGGCTACAAAACAAATGATCATCAAAATTACTCCTTGCAACTTCTGTTCTAATGTTAATTGGCGTATCATTTTATTAAATTAATTAGGGTAAAGCAAATTTATATTGTAAATCGAATGTTACAATAGGCAATATCATTTTTACGTTAATTTTAATAAACAGTACGAAATGTTTTAGAATAGTCAACTCCACATTTATTCTTTAAAAAATTAGCAAAAAAAATCTTTTAACATTGAAATAGTATTAGTGTAACATTACGTTAAAACAGAAAATTCAAGCAATAAAAAGCCTTTTAAACGCATTTTTTTTTATTCATCGACTTGAAATGTAATTTTTAGCTAAAAACCTGATAACTCCGCAATAAGAAAATATAGTCCTTTTATTATAAAAGATACACCGCGATTTGACTTTTTTTCCTTATCCGTCAGATATATATTTTTCAAATCATTTGGAATTATTGCAGCATCCCCGTTACATTTATTAAAATTATAAACCAGTTAAAAATGCCACAGCACATCATGACCGTATACCTGTTAGTCGCCTTTATGGTGGCAGGTATACTTATCAATTCCCGGATTAAACAATGGCTTAATAAAAAAAGTTAGTCGTTTGTATTAAAGATTCTAATTTGATATAGATATCTTAACCCTTCCAGTATGTAAAAGTATAGCCCGTTGTACAATGGGCTATACTTTTATCCTGAGTAAACAAGACTAATATTCAATGGCATAAAATTAAATTTATGTATAATTAAAACTTCACATAGTCTATATAACACACTGATCAACAGATTAAATTAACTATTGATTAAATAGCATCTTTTATAATTTACAAATTTGATAATGGCAAAACGATGTATTACCTAACTAAATTCCTGCACTTAAGTACGCCCAACGTAAATCTTACCCTATCCTGACCCAAGTCTCTATCAACATAAATCACAATATCGTATCTTTGCGCCTATTATGAGTAAGCATGGCAGGATCTTAGTGGCAATGAGCGGTGGCGTTGATAGTTCGGTAGCGGCAGTGATGCTTCATGAACAGGGCTATGAAGTGATCGGCCTTACCATGAAAACCTGGGACTATGCATCATCAGGAGGCAGCTCCAAAGAAACCGGCTGCTGCAGTCTGGATAGTATTAATGATGCGCGTGCACTGGCCGTAAGTTATGGCTTTCCGCATTACATACTGGATATTCGCAATGAGTTCGGCGATTTTGTGATCGACAACTTTGTTGATGAATATCTTGCGGGCCGTACCCCTAACCCATGCGTGTTATGCAATACGCATATTAAATGGGATGCTTTATTAAAACGTGCCGATAAACTCGATTGTGAGTTTATTGCTACGGGCCACTATGCAAACATTCGCCTGCAGGACAATGGCCGTTATGTAATATCAAAAGGCAAAGACGAAAACAAAGATCAGTCATACGTGCTTTGGGGAGTATCTCAAAAAAACCTTGCACGTACTAAATTTCCTTTAGGCAGTTTTTCTAAACCCGAGATCAGGCAAATGGCCATGGATATGGGGCAGATTGAACTGGCCGGTAAAAGCGAAAGCTACGAGATCTGTTTTGTACCCGATAACGATTACAGATCGTTTCTAAGGCATAAAGTAGAAGACCTGGAGGAACGTGTTGCCGGTGGCAATTTTGTACTCGCTAACGGCACTATAGTAGGCAAGCACCAGGGATATCCTTTTTACACAATAGGTCAGCGCAAGGGTTTGGGCATTGCTTTGGGGCAACCTATGTTTGTTACCAGTATCGATCCGCAAACAAATACTGTGGTATTAGGTACAGCTGATGAACTGGAACGGAAACAAGCCTGGGTAAAAAATCTTAACCTGGTTAAATACGCCAGTATCACCGAACCTATTGAAGCGATCACCAAAATCCGATATAA
Organism: Mucilaginibacter sp. P4_G9; assembly: GCF_056400985.1. Lineage (NCBI taxonomy): Bacteria > Pseudomonadati > Bacteroidota > Sphingobacteriia > Sphingobacteriales > Sphingobacteriaceae > Mucilaginibacter > Mucilaginibacter sp. P4_G9. The sequence continues at coordinate 3,575 of NZ_JBFUKF010000342.1, forward strand.
GGATGYAGGTACCCAAAGCAGTATTGTGCAAATGGGCGAACACATGAAGGTTGATTTTCACCATAATGTTTCTGGCATAGCCCCGGGCCAGTCGGCTGTGTTTTATGAAGGTAACGATCTGCTGGGTGGTGGTTTTTTAATGTAATCCTTTTATTTGCTGGAATGTTTTAAGGTTGGAAATTTGCAATGTTATCGATTGCAATATCTGGTGTTTTACTTTCCGATTTTATTACAGTCTATGCTCGCCAAAGCAACATTTCAACCTTAAAACATTCCAACTTTCTAACATCTTTAGCAAAAACTAATTGGCGTTTCGCTTTCTTTATGTTTTATTTGCAAAAAATAACTGCTTAAATGGCCAAAAATTTACTGATAGTTGAGTCTCCGGCGAAAGCCAAAACCATCGAGGGATACCTTGGTAAAGACTTCGTTGTGAAGTCGAGCTACGGGCATATCCGCGATTTGGTGAAGTCTGAAGATGCGATAGATATAGGTAACAACTTCGCTCAAAAATACGAGGTGCCTGCAGATAAGAAGCAGGTAGTAAGCGAGTTGAAGAAATTAGCTAAAGAAGCAGAAATGGTTTGGCTTGCATCGGATGAGGACCGCGAAGGAGAAGCTATATCGTGGCACTTATTTGAAACCCTTGGTTTAAAAGATGCATCAACCAAACGTATTGTTTTTCATGAAATTACCAAACCTGCAATATTAAAAGCAATTGATACTCCGCGTAAAATTGACTACAACCTGGTGAACGCCCAACAGGCCCGCCGCGTTTTAGACAGGCTTGTGGGTTTCGAGCTCTCCCCTGTTCTTTGGAAAAAAGTGAAGCCATCACTTTCTGCAGGTCGTGTRCAATCAGTAGCTGTAAGACTTATTGTTGACCGCGAACGCGAAATAAATAAATTTACATCAGAGGCGGCCTTTAAAATAGTGGCTGTATTTGGCAAAGGCAAAGAAGCCTTTAAAGCCGAACTTGCCGAACGTTTTACCAAACAGGAAGATGCTGAAAAGTTTTTACAGGATTGTATAGGAGCTGATTTTGATGTGCGTTCGCTGGAAACCAAACCGGCCAAACGCTCACCGGCTGCGCCGTTCACTACATCAACACTGCAGCAGGAAGCCAGCAGGAAGCTCGGCTACTCAGTAGCACGTACCATGCAGGTAGCGCAAAGGCTGTACGAATCTGGTTATATTACCTATATGCGTACAGACTCGGTAAACTTATCCGAAACCGCATTAGATGCAGCTCAACAAGAAATTGTATCAGCTTATGGCGACAAATACCATCAGCTAAGAAAATATAAAACCAAGAACGCAAGCGCGCAGGAAGCTCACGAAGCTATAAGGCCAACCTATTTTAACAATCATACAATCAACGGCGAATCTAATGAAAAACGTCTGTATGAGCTGATCTGGAAACGTGCCATCGCGTCGCAAATGAGTGAAGCGCAATTTGAAAAGACTGTTGCAAAAATCAGTATATCAACCCGTAGAGATGAGTTGACCGCTAATGGTGAAGTAATGAAGTTTGACGGTTTTCTGAAGGTTTACCTTGAATCGCAGGATGATGAGGATGAGCCGCAGCAGGATGGAGACAATGCCATGCTGCCGCCTTTAACCAGGGGCCAGCGTTTAGCTTTACAGGAAATGTCGGCCACCGAGCGTTTCTCGCGCCCGCCTGCACGTTATACAGAGGCAAGCCTGGTTAAGAAACTGGAAGAGCTGGGTATCGGTCGCCCGTCTACCTACGCTCCTACTATTTCAACCATACAAAACCG
>NZ_JBFUKF010000343.1:0-5355 GCF_056400985.1 Mucilaginibacter sp. P4_G9
CCAATATACAATGCAACAATACCCAAACCTCTACATGGTGGTTACGTAACGGCTCGTTTTTACGTTTAAAATCGGCCGAGATTGGGTACAATTTCACTAAAAACCAGCTTAAAAGCATCCACTTGAATAGTGCCCGTATTTACGTAAACGGCTTAAACCTATTAACGCTAAGCAGCTTTAAGATGTGGGATCCCGAAATGGGCACATCGGGCCTCGGATATCCAATTCAAAAGGTATTTAATTTAGGCTTAAGGGTAGAATTTTAAAAGCTTTCAAATCAATTATATGAAAAGTAATTTTATACAAAAAATTAAGCATACAGCACTAAACCACGCATCCAATGGGCGCATCGCCTTGCTATTGGTGGCTTTTATAGTGATTTTGCCGGTATCATCCTGCAAAAAATCATTTCTGGATGTTGTTCCTGATAACGTATCAACAATAGCCAATGCTTTTGTTTCAAAAACCGAGGCAGAAAAATATCTGTTTACCTGCTACTCCTATTTACCTACGGAAACCGATCCTACTTATAACGTTGGACTTACGGCAGGCGACGAGGTTTGGGTAGAAGACCCGGCAAATCACATCCGGTCAACAAACGTATTACAGTTACCAAGGGGTTTCCAAAACTCATCAGACCCAATAGCCAATTATATGAATGGTACCAGGGATGCAGCGGGAAACTACAGGGCTATACGCGATTGTAATGTTTTTATCGAAAACGTGAGCGACCTGACAAAGGTGCGCGATTTGGATGTTGATACCCGCGAACGCTGGATTGCCGAAGCCCGGTTTTTAAAGGCATTTTATCATTTCCAGTTGTTCAGGGCTTATGGGCCAATTCCTATTATCGATAAAAACTTACCTATTGACGCATCTATCGACGAGGTGAGGGTAAAACGCCGTCCGGTTGACGAAGTTGTGAACTACATAGCCGGTTTATACGACCTGGCAGCAGCCAAATTGCCTTTAACAATCAGGAATGAAGGCAGCGAACTTGGCCGCGTTACCAAAGCTGCCGCTTTAAGCATGAAGGCAAAATTACTGGTAACCGCTGCAAGTCCACTGTTTAATGGCAATCCAGATTATAATTCATTCAAAAACAAAGACGGCGAACAATTATTTAATTCAACCTTTAGTGCCGAAAAATGGCAGCGTGCGGCTGATGCCTGTAAAGCGGCCATTGATTTCTGCGAGGCGCAAAATATACAACTGTATACATTCCCCGCGCCAACCACGCCGCTTAGCCAAACTACCATGACGCAAATGAGCATCAGAAATGCGATGAGCGAAAAATGGAATGATGAGTTGATATGGGGCTTAACAGCAAATAATAATATCAACTACAATTCATTCTTCCAATCGATGTGTGCAGGCCAGTATGATTTTAATAATGCTGATGCCGCAAAATCGGCGAACYGTCCTTTGCTGGGGCCTACCATAAAAATGGCCAAAATGTTTTATACTAAAAACGGCGTGCCTATTAATGAAGATAAAACGCTTGATTTTAGCAACATATCGCAATTGCGGGTTGGCAATCACAATGAACGTTTTAACATCAAAGAAGGAGAAACTACTGCCCGGCTTAATTTTGACAGGGAGCCACGTTATTATGCCGACCTGGGATTTGATCGTGGTGTATGGTATATGGCCAACAGCCCAACCAAAACCGACGAAGACACCTGGTGGTTGAAAGCCCGTGGTGCGGAAGTAGGCCAATCGTCGCCAATACCAATTGCCGGCTTTTATATGAAAAAAGCACTTAACTGGCATTACGAGTGGGCAACGGTTACCTATATCAATTATCCTTGGCCCGAAATGCGCCTTTCTGATTTGTATTTACTTTATGCCGAAGCATTAAACGAAGTACAGGGACCGGTAGCCGACGTATATACCTATGTAAATCGTATAAGGGCGAGAGCTGGTTTGCCTACCGTGCAGGATTCATGGTCAAACTTCAGCATCAACCCAACCAAATACACTACTAAAGACGGAATGCGATCAATCATTCAGCGCGAACGCGCCCTTGAACTTTGTTTTGAAGGACACCGCTTTTGGGATCTTTTGCGCTGGAAAACTGCTGGTGTTGAGCTTAACGGAAACGTAACAGGATGGTCGATAAGTGAAAATTCGCCGGAACTGTATTACCGTGAAAGGTCCATATATTCAAGGCATTTTGTAATCCCGCGTGATTATTTATGGCCAATACAGGAAAATGACTTACTGGTTAACCAAAACCTGGTTCAAAATCCTAACTGGTAAATGTATAGCAACAATATGTTTAATACTAAAAACATTAAAATGAAAACAACGAAATTTCGAGCTGCCTTATATATCGGATTATTAGCAATAATAGCAACCGGCTGCAAGCAGGAAACACTCAATAAACCTACAGTAACCAATAACAACGCCCCCGGAGTTGTTAGCAACGTGCAGGTACAAAACCAAAACGGCGAAGCCAGTTTAACATACACGCTGCCTGGCGATGCCGATCTTTTTTACGTAAAAGCTGTTTATGAAACCGCACCCGGCAAAACGCGCGAAGTAATTGCATCGCACTACACCAATACTTTAACAGTGGATGGCTTTGGCGATACCCTGGCACATGTGGTGAAACTATATGCGGTAAACTCGAGCGAAAAGGCATCGGCACCGGTTTCTGTTACCGTAACCCCATTAACCCCTCCTTATATCCTTGCTTTCAGATCGCTTAAAATCACTGCTACTTTCGGTGGTTTTAATGTGGCCTGCGATAACCCAACTAAAGACAACCTGGCCATTGTACCGCTGGTTGATACGGCCAATAACAATTTGTTTGTGCAGCCAAAAGGGATGGATAACATTTACAGTAACAGTATTTTAATTAAGGCCGCCGTAAGAGGGCAGCCTGCCGTTGAAAGGAAATACGCATTTTTTGTGAGAGACAGATTTTTAAATCGGTCCGACACTTTATTTTTAAAACTTACACCTTTTTATGAGGAACAGTTTTCAAAACTCGACTGGTCTAGTTATACCCTGCCAGGCGATGCAATACCGCTTTATAATTACACAATTCCAAGCAAAATTTATGATGGAAACTTTACCGGCGGCTGGCCAAATTGTGTGTTTACCGAAGAGAAAGCAGGCAGCCCGCAAATGATAACCCTTGATTTGGGTAAATCGCGTGTATTCAGCCGTTTTATACTTAATCCATTTATAGAGATTGGTAACGTATACTACGTAAGAGGAAATTTAAGGGACTTCGAGATCTGGGGATCAAACACGCCAAATGTAAGCGGTGCGCTGGATGCTTCGTGGACAAAATTAGTAACCTGTAACGTTGTAAAACCATCAGGATCTCCATCTGGTACAGAAACCGCTGCCGATTACAAATATGCACACGATGGCTGGGGCTTTGATTTTCCGGCTGGGCTAAGCTCATACCGGTATATCAGGATCAGAAGCTTACGCAACTGGACGGGATCGTACTTTATGAGTATCAGCGAGTTTACCTTATTTGGAAAGTAGTAAATGTGTACAAGCACTTTTTCAATTAAATTTTGATTATGAAACATTATAAAATAACATCATACTTCCTTTTAGTGWTAACAGCGTTTGTCATGAGCGCCTGCACTAAAATGGATGATTATAAAAAGAAATACGAGCCGAACGGCCCAATTATATACCCGGGCAAACTCGATTCGGTACAGATATTTTCGGGCAGGAACCGGGTGCTTTTAACCGGTCTTTTTACATCCGACCCTAAAATTGTAAAATATCGGGTATATTGGAACAGTAAACAGGATTCAATAGAAATACCGGTAACCCGCACATCGGGTGTTGATACGGCTAAACTGCTTATACCCAGTTTACCTGAAGGTATAATGACCTTCGAGATCCGCACTTATGATAATGAAKGGCATATATCAATCCCTGTTACTTTAGCAGGTAATGTATATGGCCCCCTGTACCAAAGTTCGCTCATCAATCGTGGCATAGCCAAAGCCGAACTACAAAAAGATGGATCTGCCCTGATTAACTGGGCCGATGTAAATGCCGATGATGGGTTAATTTCGATGCGAATTAAATATACCGATGCCATCAATAAACAGCACGATACCTTAATTACATCCGAGCCAACCGATTTAAGTACCTCTCTGCCCAAATTTAAAGCGGGCAGCGCTATCAGCTACCGTACTACTTTCAAACCAACTAAAACGGCTATTGATACTTTTTATACAGACTATCAAACCCACACTGTAAAAGCCGAAGTAACCAGCATTTATTTATCAAACGTAACAAGCCCTTTTCAAAGAGCGACTTATGATGGAAGATGGGGAACGCTTGCAGCGCCGTGGATTACAAATGCGGCCGCTAAAAATAAGGATAATGGCGTGAACGGTGGCTATAGCTCCGACGCGGGCGGGGTTATTAATTGGGAAACCTGGAATAATAGCCCCATTGTAAATGGGATAATCTATCAACCTACATCTTCCCCGTTACCTGCAGGAGAGTATACCGTTTCATTTGATGCCTATTCAGAAGTTCAATTAAATTCTTCTGTTTATTGTATCGCTGCAGCAGGCGGGAACGGCCTCCCGGTACTTGCTGACCTCTCTACGGCATTAGGATCTGTTGCTATGTACAATGGAGCCACTATAGGTAAAACGAATCCAACTTCCAGGGAAGTAAGAAGCTTTACGTTTACACTTACCACGCCGCAGGTGGTATCAATTGGATTTTTAGGAAACGTTGTTGGAAATGGCAACCCCGGCAACTATTTCCAGGTGTTTAACATCAAACTATATAAGAACTAACCCCTGATTTTCAATAAAAGTAAGGCCGTCTCCTAAGTAGTTATGGGGCGGCCTTTTCATTAAAAGCTGTTTATTCCTTTTTTTGATTAAACGGATTGAAGTGTATTGATTGGTTTTCGATAACTTTTTTAAGTATAATACGCCTTCAACCCAGCTCTGTGCATCAGCGTAAGCTTCGCCGCATAACACTCAGTAGTCATATTGCAAAACCCCTAAAGGTTAACATCCAATGCAAAGAGTAGTAATTACAACAACTGCTACAAAAGCGGTTCGCTTCTTTCCCAATCTATTAAAATAAATAAAGTTTCTCATCCCGAAAACTTTTATCTTATTTATAGGTTATATAGCATATTAATTTAAAACACTTAGTGGTATTTCACTAAAAACAAATCTTAAAAACTATGAATTATTCTACATTAAAGAAAACAGTCGTATTGTCATTTGCTTCTTTGATGGTTATAGGTATGGCTAATGCTCAAACCGATTCCACCAAAACAGCAACTACTTCGTCTGAAACCACTACTCCAAAAGTATTTGGTGGTCTTGGTCAGTACAAAAC
>NZ_JBFUKF010000344.1:0-5346 GCF_056400985.1 Mucilaginibacter sp. P4_G9
GTTCATATGCTTTTCTTAACAATCCGGCCCTGAATGTTTGCGGGGTTTGTACCAGGTAGATATGATCCCGTAATAAACTTACCGACCTGCCATCAATTACTTGCCTCACCGAATCGCGGCTTTTAACGGCTGTTACCGCATTGCCATGCTCATGGGCATGATTGTATGATGTTTTGATAATTGCAGCGCTGGTAAGCGGGCGTACGGCGTCATGTACAGCAATGAGCGCATCGTCTGTACAGCGTATTTTATCCAATCCGTTTTTTACCGAGTGAAAACGGGTTTCGCCACCGGCCACTAAAAAATGGGGGATAGTGAAATTATGGTTGGTGCATAGCTCATTCCAGTACACATGAAAATCAGCATGAAGCACCAGGATGATACCGGTGTTAACATCCAAATTATGAAAAGCCCGCATAGTATGCATTAACACGGGTAGCCCGTTAACCAACAGAAACTGTTTTGGAACAGAAGCCCCCATCCGGGTACCGGAACCGCCGGCAACGATGATAACGTATTTAGATATGGGATTTGAGATAGGAGATTTGAGATTAGGGTTTTCCATAAATTTTAACCTGCAATGTCATGCAACTTGTTTCGGCACCCGGCGTGCTAATTTTACTTCATACGGGGATACCTGTCCTGTGGGTTCCTGAAACAAGTTCAGGATGGCATGTCATTAAATACAAATCTAAAACAAAAAAAATGAGATATGAATCCTAAGTCTCATATCTCATCTCTAAAATCTCACATCTAAAATTTAGATGATCAGCATGGCATCGCCGTAGCTGTAAAAACGATATTTTTCTTTAACCGCAACTTCATAAGCATTCATTACATACTCGTAACCGCCAAATGCCGATACCATCATCAATAATGTTGATTCAGGCGTGTGGAAGTTGGTGATCATAGAGTTGGCTATACTGAAATCATACGGAGGGAAAATGAACTTGCTGGTCCAGTCATTAGCGGCTTTAAGTGTTTTGCCTGCCGATACTGCCGATTCAATAGCACGCATTGAAGTAGTGCCTACAGCGCATATGCGTGTTTTACGTTCAATACCACGGTTTACAATATCAGCTTGTTTTTGCTCGATGATAAATTGCTCCGAGTCCATTTTGTGTTTGGTTAAATCTTCAACCTCAACCGGGCGAAAAGTGCCTAACCCAACGTGCAGGGTAACCTCTGCAAATTCAACGCCTTTTAATTCAAGGCGTTTCATCAACTCGCGGCTAAAGTGTAAACCAGCGGTAGGGGCTGCAACGGCGCCTTCATGCTTGGCAAAAATAGTTTGATAGCGCTCTTTATCTTCGGCGGTAGCCTTGCGCTTAATATATTTTGGCAATGGTGTTTCGCCCAGTATCTCCACATTGCGGCGGAATTCTTCGTCGGTACCGTCAAACAAAAAGCGGATGGTACGGCCGCGTGAGGTGGTATTATCAACAACCTCGGCAATTAAAAGGTCGTCATCACCAAAATATAATTTATTACCAACGCGTATTTTACGGGCCGGATCAACCAATACATCCCATAAACGCAATTCTTTGTTTAATTCGCGCAGCAAAAAAACCTCAATTGTGGCGCCTGTTTTTTCTTTATTTCCATACAAACGCGCAGGGAATACTTTGGTATTGTTAAGGATCATAACATCCTTATCGTCAAAATAATCAAGTACGTCTTTAAATATTTTATGTTCAATTTTTCCAGWATCCTTGTGTAAAACCATTAAGCGCGCTTCGTCGCGGGTTGTTGATGGATTGTGCGCTATTAATGAATCTGGTAAATTGAATTTAAATTGAGATAATTTCATGTTTATGTATATGAATTTTCAGGGCGCAAATGTACGTAATATTTTGTTGATTACATTGATATTTTGTTGATTACGCCGATTGGGGCTTTTTACTAAAACAAAATAATAATGTAACTTAATATGTGTATCATCGTCTAACCCATAACATTGTTTTTGGTAATTTGATTTACAATTCAATAAAATCATTAAAAAACCGGTGAAATCACATTGTAATCCGTGTAATCATATATAGATATGTTGTTTTTAAAACTTTTAGGGGAAAGCTTTTTGTTTGCTTATGATGCATTAAGGCAGAACAAGATTCGTACAACGCTTTCATTGCTTGGTGTTACTATAGGCATATTTACCATTATAGCGGTGTTTTCGGCGGTGGATACCTTGCGTAACAATTTGCAAACCAGTGTAAACAAGCTGGGCAACAATAGTATCTATGTTGAAAAATGGCCCTGGGTGGGTGGCAGCGATTTTCCGTGGTGGAAATACCTGCAAAGACCAGTAGCTAAGCTTAAAGATTTTAATGAGCTAACGCGCCGCAGCCAAACTGCCGAAGCATTATCTTATGAGATTGGTATTGATAACCGTACTATTAAATATAAAAGTAATACTGTTGAGGGCGCGCAGATAGATGCCGCATCACAGGATCACGACAAAACCTGGAACTTTGATTTTGCAGCCGGCCGGTATTTTACCGAGATTGAATCAAAAACAGGAGCCCCTATTACAGATATTGGTTATGATATTGCCCAAAACCTTTTCCCAGGCGGTGATGCCGTTGGTAAGCAAATAAAAGTAATGGGCCGTTATGTAACTGTAGTAGGCGTGTTTTCAAAACAGGGTAAGGATATGCTGGGCATATCAACCGATAAAGAAGTTTTATTGCCATTGAATTTTGCCCACAACCTTATTGATGTGCAAAACGAAAAATATCGCCCATCCATTATTGTACGGGGGAAGGAGGGAATCCCTACAGATGATGTTGAAAGTGAGATAAGGGGGTTAATGCGCTCTATCAGGAGTCTCAGGCCGGGTGTAGAAGATAATTTTGCCCTTAACCGTACTACCATGTTAACGCAGGAGCTGGATAAAGTTTTTAATGTATTAAACAAAGGCGGTTTTATTATAGGCTTATTTTCGATGCTGGTTGGAGGATTTGGTATTGCCAATATCATGTTTGTATCGGTAAAAGAGCGTACAAACATTATCGGGATCCAAAAATCGTTGGGTGCTAAAAACTATTTCATATTATTACAGTTCTTAATAGAATCCGTTGCACTTTGTATAATGGGTGGGCTGGTAGGGCTTTTACTTGTTTATTTTTTAACGTTTGGTATTAAAGCTGCATTTGATGTACAGGTAATACTGGGGGCCGAAAATATTATCATTGGTTTAAGTTATTCCATTGGGATAGGCGTAATATCGGGAATTATTCCCGCGTATTTTGCCTCAAGGCTCGACCCGGTTGAAGCTATCCGTACTAACTAAGTAATAAATGAAAATTGTAAACTATATTTTGCTGTTTGTGGCCCTTGTAGCGGCATCGGCATGTAATCAACCGGCAAAACAGCAGGATATTGCTAAAACCGATACTGCGGCTACCGAATCACGGGTAGTTGATACTGTTAATACAACTGAAGTTTTTACCGCATATATCGGGTTGAAAGATGAGTTCTTAAAATCAGATGTAGCGGGTATCAAATTAAGGGCTTCGGCCCTTGAAGGTAAGCTGGCAGCTATAAAAGGTTGTTCAGAAACCGCAACACTTGCCCACCAGATTGCTGCAACAGATGATGTAAAAGCGCAGCGCGCTAGTTTTTTGATTTTAAGTAAGGATGTTATCACGCTGGTTAGAGGTGCTAAATTAAAAACCGCTACCATTTATGTTGATTATTGCCCTATGGCCGATAGCGGCAAAGGAGGATACTGGTTATCACTCAATAAGGCCATCGAAAACCCTTATTTTCCTGAGCATATGAAAGAGTGTGGACAGGTTAAGGAGCAAATGAATTAATTTGATTTTCCCCGCTGACTGTTAACTGTAGTAATTTTACAGTATTTTGCTGCTTTTTCAAACAAGGTTTCTGGTACAAAGGGCTTGGTGAGGTAATCGCTCATGCCGGCTTCAAATGCTTTATTATGAGTTTCGGGCATAGCATCGGCAGTTAGTGCTATGATCGGAATATCGGGGTGCGATTTTTTGATTATAGCAGTTGCTTCAAAGCCATCCATAACAGGCATTTGCAGATCCATAATAATGAGATTATAGCTATTGTTATTTACCATGTTTACCGCAATCTCGCCATTAAGAGCCTCATCAACCTCCGCATTCCATTTCTTTAAAAATCTGGTAGCTATCATCAGGTTCATTTTATTATCATCAACCACCAATATTTTCATGCCGGTTAAATTGAGCACATGCCCGGCAACAGAAGGTGTGACCGGCTGATAGCCTATGGCCTTGGATGCAGTATGATTTGATGCAATATTAAAGGTGATTGAAAAAGCGAATGAAGTACCTTTGCCCAATTCACTCTCAACAGAAATGGTACTGTTGTGCAGCTCCACCAGTCGCTTGGTAATAGCAAGCCCAAGCCCGGTACCACCGTAATCATTGTTAATAACCTGTTTGTCCTGCATAAAAGGATCAAAAACAATATTAAAGCTATCGGCAGAGATGCCTATCCCGGTATCTGTAACAGTAAATTTAACAGTTACGCTGGCATTGTTGATAAGCTCCTTCTCTAGTTTAATGCTAACTCCGCCGGTATGGGTAAACTTAACCGCATTGCTTAGCAGGTTATTCATCACCTGGCTTAAACGCATGGCATCGCCGGTTACCATTTCGGGAATAGCTTCGTCGATAATAACATCAAGCGTTAACTGTTTTTCGGCCACTTTGGAATGAAACGATTGCTTTATTTTTTGGATAAGCTGGTGAAGGTTAAACCGGGAGTTATTGAGTTCCAGCTTACCGGCCTCTATTTTATTGTAATCTAAAATATCATTTATAATGGCCAGCAGGTTCTCGCCCGAAAATTTAAGTGTATTGAGGTATTCCAGCTGCTCGGGCCGCGGATCTTCGGTTAATAATAAATTGGTGGTGCCGATAACCGCGTTCATCGGTGTGCGAATCTCATGGCTCATGATAGACAGGAACTCCGATTTAAATTTTGACGATTTTTCGGCCAGTTCTTTGGCCCATATCAGTTCTTGCCTGGCCTTTTGCTGGTCGGTTATATCTTCACCAATGCTGGTAGTTTCTTTTAGGTTGCCATTTTCATCGTAGCTAACCGTGTTTTGCCAGCTGATAATACGTTGATCGCCATTGCGGCAAATAATAGGATTAACAAAGTGGGCGCCGACTGTATCGTTTTCAAGCCAGCCCATCAGAAAATCCTGCAGATCATCGGTCACAAAATTTTTCATCCAGTTTAAACCAATGATCTCATTTTGTGTATAACCCAGCAGGTTGGCCAGGTATTTATTGCAGAAAATTACATTGGCATTTTTATCCAGGGTTAAGGCTGCCAGGTTAATCG
>NZ_JBFUKF010000345.1:0-5257 GCF_056400985.1 Mucilaginibacter sp. P4_G9
CGCATATGCCGGTAAAAGGGCGGGTTGCACAAGCCCTTATCTCTTTAAAAAACAAGTTTGGTGTAAATACAGGTGGTTTTATCGATATCGATTTGAGCCGACAGGACCTGGCTGCTTTTACCGGGGCTGCTTACGAATCACTATTCCGTACTATCAACGACCTGGTTGATGAAAATATCATAACAATAGCCGGGAAAAGTATCCTGATTAAAAACGAAGATCTGCTGTTGAAACTAACAGAAGAGACCGGGGGCTAACCTGCCGCTTATCGCTGGTATCTGCGCCATAACATATACCATTTTTTATTGTTGGGGTATTTGCGGTGACTGGTCATGTTGTTAACCAGGATGGCTACAAGCAATAATATGGTTGCCCCGGATAGTACCGGGTTTAACACATACAAAAATCCTAACGCCTGTATTTTGGCTGAGCCAATATTGGCTATCAATGCAGTAGCTCCGCCCGGTGGGTGCAGCGTTTTGGTTATCTGCATTAATACAATAGACAGGGAAACAGCCAGTGCCGAAGAAAGCCATATTTCATGAGGGATTATTTTGTGCATAGCGACACCGACAATAGCGCATATAACATGCCCTCCAATTAAATTTCTTGGCTGAGCCAGCGGGCTATTGATGATGCCATAAATTAATACCGATGAAGCACCAAAGGAACCAATAAGGAATAAATTATCAGTTGTACTAAAATAACGGCTGCTAAAAAAACCGATAATGCCTATTCCTAAAAACGAACCGATAAAGGTCCATAGATGCTCTTTATAATCAACAAGCGTTTCTTTGTAAACAATATAACGTGCAGTTCGCACATGCCGGTGTATCTTTCGAATCATAATTTATAGATGGAAGCAAAAATAGTTACTTTCAATTATAAATTATTAAACAGCAGGCAAAATCAAAGCTCCGCAAAACAGGTACCCTTTACCACCCCAAACTCAACCCGCCGAATTATCAATAACCAATTTACTCCATCCCTTCGATCCCGCGTTCTTGATTTCCTTTTTACGGGCTTCCATTGCCTTTTTAATGCGCGTACTGTACGCCCAGCAGGTGCTTTGGCGGATAGACAGGATTTCGGATAGTTTATGTGATGATATCTTGCCCTTGCTGGAGTACATCAAAAAGATCATATAAAAGGCTTTATTGATGGGGATGCGGGTGTTTTGCAAAATGGTATAGGCTATTACCGATTCTTCATATCCGCATTTGGAACAACGGCGGCTGTAAGGCAAATGTCCGCCGCCATAGTGCGCCCCGGTACATTTGCGGCAGGCGTAAGCGCTCTCCCATTTAAGGTCCGACAGGAATTTAAAACAGGTTTCCCTGTCGGGATAGATCTTGCTGAACTCCTCAAAATCAACCTCGGCCGACATTACCCGGTCGTGCGTTACCTTTTCAATGTTGTTGTGCAGGGTAACGTTATCTTTTTCAAGCAGTACATTCATGCGCGAAATCTCCTCGGCCTGTTGCTGCAGCAGGTCGTTAACAGATCGCAGCTCCTCGTTCTGCTCGGTTATCATGGATGATTTTTCGACCAGCTCTTTGGTGCGTTGCTGCACCTGCTCTTCCAGGCGTTTATTCAGAACGTCTTTTAATTCCTCATTCTGCTTCATTTGTTTAATGATGGCCTGCTGGGCATCATCTTTCTCCTTTTTCAGGATCCTTACCTTGTCGCCAATGGCGAAGGAGATAAACAGCATCTCGGTAATAAAGCAAACACTCAGACTGTAGTAGGCCAATTCGGTAACGGGCAGCACCCACCAGTTTAAAGCAATGCAGCTTTTTATAATAAAGCCTGTAAGCAGGAATGAATATCCAATTACAAAAAAACGCGCGGGTTTGTACCCGGTGGCCCAGGTATAGCAACCGGCATAAAAAGCCAGCAGCAAAGGAATAAACTCAATAATTTTATAGTTGAACCAGCTTTTGTTTATGGCAATGCAGGCCAGGAAGAACAGGCAGCGCAGGGCAATTACCAGGCTGGTGGCCTTGTATAAGCGGGGCGCGTTTGCCTTTAAATTGAGCAGGCTCTGGGTAAACAGCACCGCGAAAATACTTGCGGCAAACAAAGCTATGCCATAGGCGTACTGGTTCCAGCCCGGGTTGTTTGGCCAGATGTATTGGTAGGCAATGCCATCGGCACACATTTCGTAAAGCCCTATACTGATGTTGTAGGCTATGTAATACAAGTATTGCACCTTGCGCATGGCTATAAACATCATGAAGTTGTACAGACCGAAAACCAATATCATCCCATAAAAAACACCAAAAAAGAAATACTCATCCAACGCATAACTAATGAACCAACTCACGGTACGCAATACCATAATCACATTTACGGAATGGTGCGACCTGATGCGGATATAATAAACAGCCTCCTCATTTTGGGGGTTATTTAAATTAAGGCTGAAATTTTTATGGTGATAAAACCTGGCCGCAAACGGACGACCGCTGCCTAAAAGAATGGCATTATATTTATTTTGAGCATTGGGCGAATAAACGGTAATGCTATCTATCGTTTGGTCGAAAAACTCCAGCAGCCAGTTGTTTTGGGTATAGGGATTGCCCTTTATTTTTATGCGGTACCAATAGGCCGAATTAACATTCCCGGTAACCGGGGTAGGCTCTTTATTTACCCGAAAAAGTCGGTTAAATTCAGCAATGCTGGCCTCATTAAATTTCAGCCGGCCAGTGGTATCTTCAAAGCAATAAACCTGTTTATACTCAAATATGTGCTGCTTAACCTTGTCATTTAATGGTACTGCAGTTTGTGCTGATATATGATTTATAAAGAAAAAAAGTAACAGGAAGACCGGGGTAAAGTATCTCGATAAAAGTTTATACATGCGCAGATATCGGGGTAATTATCTTTCGTACCCGCAGTTTGGTTTTGCGGGCACGAAAGCAGGTTAGTTTGGTTAGCGTCAGGCCGGATACAATGATAATATATTTATTTTTATAATCCTATTAAAGGTATATAATACAGTTATTTAATGTGATTTTTAGGCCAATTTTGCACACTTTTTGTTCAACTTTTATACACTTTTTATAAAGTAGGCCAACTTATCAAGCGTAAGCAGTAAAGCATCCGTATTGTGTATAGTGGCTACCGGTTTAAAAGCCGGATGATTAAATGCAAACGCCTTTATATTACCGTTATTTTAAGTATAAATGCCGTCGGCCTTACCAGTAATTATTATAAATTAATTACCACGTAACAAGTATATATTTGTAGTGCTGGAGCATTAAAATAATTGTTTTATTTGAAGTTGATGCCGGCCTAATAAACAACTACAAAACCAATGAAACGCAAACAACATATTTACTACCAATTAAAAAGAATAGTCTTTTTTATTACCCTGTGCATTATAGCGAATTTGCCCGCATATGCCCAAAATGTACGGGTGGCGGCGGCTGCTAACCTGCAGTCGGTTATGGAGGTTTTGCAAAAGGATTTTAAGCAAAAAAACGGCATAACTATCGAGCCGATCATCGGTTCATCGGGCAAGCTGGTGGCACAAATCAGTAATGGAGCTCCCTTTGACGTGTTTTTATCTGCCGATATGAGCTTCCCCGAAACCTTGTTTAAAAGCGGCTTTGCCACAAAAAAGCCGGTTGTTTATGCAAAGGGCAGCCTCATCATCTGCAGTTCGCAAAATATAGGTTTCGAGAACTGGGAGCGTCTTTTACTTACTCCCCGCACAAAAAAAATAGCCATTGCTAATCCTGCAATTGCCCCTTATGGTAAAGCTGCCGAAGAGGTATTAAAACGAAAAGGCATTTTAGATGATGTAAAATCCAAAATTGTTTATGGCGAAAGCATATCGCAGGTAAATACCTACGTTACAACCGGGGTGGTTGATGTTGGCTTTACAACACAATCGCTAATAAAAGATACAGAACACAAAACCGCATTGTATTATAAGGTCATCAAGCCTAAAGATTACGCGCCTATATTACAAGGAATGGTGATATTAAAACATGGCGCAGGTAACCCCGGTGCCGAAAAGTTTTACCGGTATATATTGAGCCCGGCGGCTAAAAGTATTTTTGCAAGCTATGGTTACCGTATACAATAACCCCTATTTTTGTTGATGGACCTTTCACCAATATGGCTTACTTTAAAATTAGCCGGCATTACAACAGTTTTGCTGCTGGTTATTGGCGTGCCGTTTGCCTGGTGGCTTTCGCGGGGAAGATCATTTTTTAAGATTATTGTTGAAGCTGTAATTACCATGCCCCTGGTGCTGCCACCATCGGTATTGGGGTTTTATTTGCTGCTGGCTTTTAGTCCGCGGCACGGCCTGGGTAAATGGTTGCATGATAGCTTTGATGTGCAGTTTGTATTCTCGTTCCAGGGATTGGTACTGGCATCGGTAATTTACAGCATGCCTTTTATGGTTGGGCCGGTGAAATCGGCTTTACAGCAATTGCCCGTAGCCCTTGCCGAAGCATCATATACCTTGGGGAAAACCCAATGGCAAACATTTAAAAGCGTTTTACTGCCCAATATTAAGCCATCATTGTTAACAGCGGTTGTGCTCACTTTTGCCCATACCCTTGGCGAGTTTGGGGTGGTACTGATGATAGGCGGCAACATACCGGGAGTAACCCGCGTAGCTTCGATAGCTGTTTATGATTCTGTTGAGAAAATGGATTACACAGCAGCTAATAATTATTCGCTTATTTTGTTTTCCATTACGTTTGTGCTGGTGATAGCTGTTTTTGTGTTTAATAAATATCAAGCCAAAAGCCCCTTAGGATGATCAGGCTAACTATCGAAAAAAAACTAAAAGCCTACCATGGGCAGCAGGTATTGCAGATTGATAAACAATTTGCTACCGGCAGTATCTCCAAAATATATGGGCCATCCGGTTCGGGCAAAACCACGTTCCTGAAAGTTATTGCAGGGTTGACAAACCCGGAAAAAGGTATAATTATTGCCGATGGCATTACCTGGTTTGATGCTGCGGCAAAGGTTAATTTACCCACGCAAAAAAGGAATGTAGGCTTTGTTTTTCAGCAATATGCCCTGTTCCCCAACATGACGGTGAGGCAGCACCTGGAATACGCCACCGCCGATGAGTCATGGATAAAACGATTGTTGTTATTAGGCAAGCTGGATAATTTAGAAACACATAAGCCAGAGTATCTATCGGGAGGTCAACAACAACGCTTAGCCATCCTGAGAGCCCTGGCCACGAGGCCAAAACTGCTTTTAATGGATGAGCCTTTCTCTGCCC
>NZ_JBFUKF010000346.1:0-5232 GCF_056400985.1 Mucilaginibacter sp. P4_G9
AAGCTCGGTCACTCTGAAAGTATCTAAGCTTATAAGCGCGGTAAACCATTATGATGGTCCCCAATGAATGTTTTTTGCAAAGAGTGACCGTCCCAAACTCGCAAACGGGCTCTGGTCGGCCCCAAGGGTTTATACGGGGTATGTAGCTTGCTCTGTTTTTTTGCAAGACTAACCTTTAGCAGCTATATAATCAACAAGTGTCATTACTGTTTTTTCCAGTTCAAGCTGGTAGTTACTCGCAATGACGGGTAAGAGGTCTATGCGCAAAATACATACTAACAATCAGAAACTTACAATTACGTCATTATAAAGATCCGAAGATAACCAACTGCTGGGTACTCATTAATACCAATAAAAACACAACATTAATAATCCTAAACTACACAGATCGGATTTGCAAAGCTGCTCTGCAAGTCGGGGCTTGCTTTACACCTACCCATGACGATCTACTTGTCTATTTTTTAAACACTACCCTAAGCGGGATAAGGTTCCCCGAAAAATCCGATTTTATTGAAAATCTGGCATTTTATTAAAAAACTTAACACACTGACCATCAGCATAAAAGTGTTTCCATACCCTATTTCACCAAAACTTAAAACGCTGACAATCAACACCAAGGTGTTCCACACCGTTCCAGTGCGTTCCACCGTTCCGTTGGAACGGTAAATCAGCGTAAAGTCCTGAAATAGGTTTACCCTTTGGGTGAATAGTCCTGTGTTTGATTTAACAGTCTTCCATCAATCTAATGTCATCTCTACATTATTAATTGGAATATCGGGAAAAGTCGATATATCTTTGTGGCATGGATCAGTTGGAGATTTTTAAAGCATTATCGAACAAAGCCAGGTTGCAAATACTGCAATGGCTTAAAGAACCCGAAAAAAGTTTCCCCGAACAGGAAGGCGGTTTTGAAAACGGGGTTTGCGTGGGACAAATCCAGCATAAATCAGGGCTCACCCAATCTACCATTTCCGAATATTTAGCACTCATGCAACGTACCGGCCTGGTTACCGCTACCCGCGTTGGCCAATGGACCTATTACAAACGCAATGAAGAAGCATTTGCAGCCCTGAGCAAACTGGTTGAATCGGAATTATAAACAAGCATTTACCATCTAAATACATATACAATGAGCACAAATAGCACTTTGTTCAGGCCGTTTAGCCTGAAATCATTAAATATCAAAAACCGCATAGTAATGGCGCCTATGACACGTTCATTTTCGCCAAACGGAGTACCAACTGCAAGCGTTGCAGCTTATTACCGCAAACGTACCGAAGGCGAAGTAGGTTTAATTTTATCTGAAGGCACTGTAATTGACCGCGTTTCATCATCAAACGATGCCAACATACCACATTTTTATGGCGAACAGGCATTGGCCGGCTGGCAAAATGTAATTGATGGTGTACATGGTGCCGGTGGCGCTATGGCGCCACAGATCTGGCACATGGGCATAATGGACAACCATCATTCGGGCTGGGTTCCGTCACAACCATTTGAAGGGCCATCAGGTTTAAACAAGCCGGGCAATTACAATGGCAATACCATGACCGATACAGATATTGCCGATACCATTGCCGCATTTGGCCGTGCGGCTGCCGACGCCAAAAGGTTAGGTTTTGATTGCGTGGAGATCCACGGCGCACATGGTTACTTAATTGACCAGTTTTTTTGGAATGAAACCAACAAACGTACCGATATATACGGTGGTAAAACCCTGGCCGAGCGCAGCCGTTTTGCGGTTGAAGTAATTAAAGAAGTAAGGAAACAGGTTGGTGATGATTTTGCCATTATCATCCGCCTATCACAATGGAAACCTGCTGAATATAATAACCTGCTGGCTAAAACACCACAGGAACTGGAAGCATGGTTAAACCCTTTGGCCGATGCCGGTGTAGATATTTTCCATTGCTCGCAACGCCGTTTCTGGGAAACCGATTTTGAAGGATCGGACCTGAACTTTGCCGGCTGGGCAAAAAAGGTAACCGGTAAAGCAACAATCACCGTTGGTTCGGTTGGGCTGGATGGCGAATTCCTTAGCGCATTTGCAGGTGCAAGCTCGAACCCAAGCTCGTTAGATGAATTATTACGCCGTATGGACCGTGGTGATTTTGACCTGGTAGCTGTTGGCCGCCCATTATTGGCAGACCCTCATTGGGTACAAAAAATCCGCGAAGAACGTACAGATGAATTAAAAGGCTTTAGCAAAGAAGCTTTGATGGAGTTGGTGTAATTTTAAACAAGTCGTGCCGAAATAAATTCGGCACGACTTATTTAATATAATTATCCTTTATAAACCCCAAACATTTGCTCAATAGCCTTCTCCCTAAAGGCGAATATTTTGCTAACCTCTTTCCCTACATAAACGCTATTGACCATCTGCCCGAAAACACCGTATGGGATGGCATAATGTAAAATATCGTTCATCTGCACACCGCCTTTTATCTCTTTAAAATGGTGCTGGTGATGCCACATTGCATAGGGACCAAAGCGTTGCTCATCCACAAAGTACTGTTTATCGGCAACGTGCGTGATCTCGGTCATCCAATTCATTTTGATGCCCAACAAGGGCGATATCTTGTAGGTGATGATCATCCCGGTGTACACCTTTGCATCCGCGGCATAATCAGATGTTACTACAAATCCCATCCCGGGCGGCGTTATCTTAGCCAGGTTAACCGGCGACGAAAAAAAATCCCAGGCCTCGTCCAAACTGATGGGTATCTTTTGTTCGGTTTTTAAAGCGTATGTTTTCACTGACGGATCGACAAATTAAATACTCATTTATTTTACTTTATCTTTCAGTAGTGCCAATTGGCAAATCTCGTCTTGACCATTCACTCCATGAGCCAACATATAATTTAGGGCCGCTAATACCAGCGTACTCCATACCCAAAAGCGTATGGCAGGCCGTAACACCCGATCCGCAGTGAACAATGATATCCTCATGGATTACATTGCCAATCTCTTCATCATAAATTTTACGCAGGGCCTCGGCAGGCAAATATTTACCGTCAACATCAAGGTTAGTAATATAAGGCAGGTTATACGCACCGGGGATGTGACCTGCTATCAGGTCGAGCGGTTCGGTTTGGCCTAAATAACGCGGGCTTTCACGTACATCAATAACAATCCGGCCCGGGTCATGTGCTGCAGCGCCAACCTCATCAATAACAACTGTACCCTGGTAGCCACCGGCTACAGGATATGGATCAACCGCTGTTGGTGTATATTCTTCTGTACTTAGTTCAATATCGGCGTTTATAGCAGCTTGCAGGCCGCCATTTAATACCTGTACATTTTGATGACCAATAGCTTTCAGCATCCACCAGAAACGGGCGCCACCAAAAGCCGCAGCCTTATCATCATACACAACAACATGGCTATCGGGTGTTATACCTAATTTGCCCAGCAGGGCTGCAAAATCATTAATATCGGGTAAAGGGTGCCTGCCACCAATAGCAGCATCGGTAACGGGGGCTGCCAGATCCCTGTCCAGGTCAACATAAGCAGCATTTTTAAGGTGACCGGCGAGGTAGCGGTCATGGGTGTCTTTCCCGGCGCGGGCATCGATAAGTATAGTGTTCGGGCCGGCGATAGCCGGATCGTTAATTTCAATTAGTGGCGACATAGTTTTTTCGATCTGTAGTAAAGACCAAATATAAATACACCGCTTTGTGTTTTACGCTTTTTACTGCACTATTTTATTGGCGCAGTAGGAGCTTGCAAAAGCCTCGGGTTTAGCCTTAAATACAAATCCCATGCTCAGGATATAACCCATTGCCTCGTGCAGCGCCTGGTTCGATTTAAACATTGGGTTGGTATTAATGTCGGCATGTACTTCCAGTTCCACATCATACAGGTCGAGCAGATCGCAAAGTTTGTAAGCAATGTCGATGGATTTTTGCACCTCGCTCAGCATCCGTTCCTTGATGCTCATTTTTTGCGACGTTCGCTCCTGGTGAATAAACATAAAAGCGCCGCGCTGCTCGCGCACAAAAACAATAACTGTAGCAAAATCAGTTACGGTGCCCTTAACCTGCGAATCGGTTCCGATACATACTTTAAGCTTGTTACCAAGGTTGGCTTCGCGTTCAATTGCCCTTTCAACCTCTTCCATAATGGGCGATTGGATCACCTCACCGCTGAACTTTCTCCAGGTCATAAAAATTGTTTTAAGTTAATTTTAGCCGACCCACTTTATAGGTCTATAAAAATAAGCGATAACGTTTCATATAAACGTAAACAGACTGTAATTTATTTGTTAACATTTGGCTGAATATCAACATATAACGGGATTTTTTAATACGATGTAGGGATTGGGCAGAATTTACAGGATTTTTTTGAAGAGCAGAGGAAATCGGACATGCAGATATGCAGACTGGAAATGGATACGCAGATGATGTCTGGAACCCGAATTTTCCACTGGTTGCTTGTGGAAAATAAAAATTCAGAAATTCCTGAATTCGGAAAATTCGACAAATTCCGGTTCAGAAAACAAGAGAGAAATTATTTATGGAACAGGAAAGGACATCATCTGCACATCAAAAAATCCAATTCTGTAATCGTGTTTAATCCTGTAATCGTGCCCTAATCATATTCTCCGCCTCAAGCACCAGATCTTCAACAGACCGCCCCGCGGGTTCAATTGGCGAAAGCACCTCCCAGGTCATTGCCGTAAAAGTATTGAGTGGGTACTGCCCGTATTGGATCATTTTCCAGGAGTTTTTTATGGCGATGGGTACCAGCAGGGCTTCGGGGCATTTTTTTAGTATGGTGGCTATTCCGCCAACCTGGAATGTTTTTACAGTACCATCGGTTGAGCGGGTACCCTCCGGGAATATCACTGCCGACCATTTATTCTCCTTCATCCGCTGGGCCAGTTTTACAATTTCGCCGATGGATTGCCGGCCGTCTTTACGGTCAATATTAGCGCCGCCGCCATGCCTCAGGTTGTAGGATATAGAGGGTATACCTTTGGTAAGTTCAATTTTTGATATAAACTTAGCGTGGTATTTGCGCAGGTACCAGATGAGGGGTGGTATATCAAGCAGTCCCTGGTGGTTGGCCAGAAAAATGATAGGTCGCCCAAGCGGCAGGTTTTGTTTATTAATAAAGGTAACTGTATTCCCTAACAGGTATATCGAACGCAAAAGGAACAGGTTCAGGATATCAACCGACCTTTTATGTGCCGAATAACCGAAAAAACGAAAGCACACCCACTGTATAGGT
>NZ_JBFUKF010000347.1:0-5219 GCF_056400985.1 Mucilaginibacter sp. P4_G9
GAGCACCAATAAAAACATACAACAGCGAATAATTCAAGTCAGCAGAAATGCTTCTTTGCGCTCAGGGCCTTTGCCCTGCAAAACGGGCAAAACCTGGGCTGGAATTATTTTGCCCTTACCCGCCCGGCTTCTCCACATGCAAAAACTTCCTATGCCCTGCAGCCGTACAACCCGCATTGTTTTGCCCGTTTTCGTCCGAAGCTGTTCTGCAGACGCTTTAGGGAAAACGAAAGCTTGTGATTTCTAATAAACAAATAGGCTGTCACTATAAGATACGACGCAATCTCTAAATTGTGCAGGACGAATAGAAAATCTTGATACTAATTACTTGATACCGATTTTCATGGTGTTGCCTGCGGCCCGGGCTGTTCGCTAATACGCCTGCAGGCATTACGCTCATTGGCCGGTACCGCTGTCATCCCTAACACGTTGTCTGAATCAGAATTTTCAGAATTAAAGAATTATCAGAATTTTATCTTGAGGCAGCTAAAGAAAAGACTTAAGCTCATGGTTGGATTTTGAACATAAACTTAATCTTTATTCTTCAGCGTAAACTTTATTCCATAAAGTAATATCAATAAACTAATCAATATACCGATGATGTATTCAAAATCTCTATCTGTTTCTAAAGGGATATTATGTCCGCTACCATGGTAAACCATCCACATAAAAAGACAAAAGCCTAATAAAATAATTAAAACTACCTGTATAATTTTGATTGTTAATTTCATATAACTAACCGCTCTCCCCTTCCCTTTTTACCAACAACACCTCATCTCCATCCAGCAACAAGTACCCATATTCATAGCAAAACATATAAGTGGAACCCGTTTTGGTTTGATAGATACTGGTGATGTGGTCAAAATCGAATCCTTTTGCTGCCAGTTTTTTGCGGCTGGTTTTTGTTTTGCCGGTTGGGTTTAACTCTTCCAGTACACGTCGGTTGCGGCGCAGGATGTTATTGACATTGCGCACCAGGTTATAGCTATTGCTGTTAAGCTGGTTATTGTAATTATTGCGGCATAAATCGTTACAAAACTTTTTATCGGCCCGGCCATGTAAGGGCAAACCACAATCCAAACAGTTTCTTTCCTGGTTCATGATATAAAGATACACGATTGCTTATCCATTTGCAAACGCTTACAAACGGAAACTATCGACTATAAACGGTTATTATCCGGTTAAGTTTTCAGGGTAGCTGCACCTTTGTATCGTTATCAAAACATATATCAAAAATTAAAAAATAAAACGATGAACTCATTAAGAAACAGTGTACGCCTTGTAGGCAACTTAGGTATGGACCCGGAAGTAAAAGTTTTTGACAGCAACAAAAAAATGGCGCGGATCTCCATAGCCACCAACGAGAGCTATAAAAATGACAAAGGCGAAAAGATAACCGATACCACATGGCATAACCTGGTTTTGTGGGGCACACAGGCCAAGCTTGCCGAAGATTTTTTAAAAAAGGGTGATGAAGTAGCCATTGAAGGCAAACTGGCCAACCGCAGCTATATCGATAAAGAAGGAGTGAAACGCTACGTATCTGAAATTGTGGTAAATGAATTTTTAAAGGTAGGCGCAAAAGGCTGAAGAGCAAAGACCGGTGAACAACCAAAAGGTTCGCGCTGGATAGTTGGTTCGGTAGAAGATCGATTCGCGGTATCGCCTCCAATGGAGGAGTTGTAAATTCCTTGTCAACGAGGGAAATGTATGGGGATAATACAACCGCCTCGTGATCGTCATTGCGAGGAGGTACGACGAAGCAATCCCCAAAATACAGGTCGGATTTGCACAGTTACTCTGTAAGTTGGGGATTGCTTCGTGCCTCGCAATGACGGTCTGTTTTTTATTTTTAGACAGCCTATGAGGAGTGAAGGACCTATTCGCCGACTGTACAGGGCGAAGAGCATGGCGAATAATAGAAGCTTCACTACGTTCAGCATGACAAATGCTTGTTTTGCAAACACGTCATGGGCAGTCTGCCGGTGCATAGCGGGCAAAGGCTTCTCCGCACGCGCCTTCGACAGGCTCAGGGTAACCGGCCTTTTTTTGAAAGAAAATAAACGGTTACAACAAACACGTGATTGGTAAGGAACGAAGGATCTATTCGCAGATGGTATAGGGCGAAGAAGCATGGCGGTGGGTAGGTCCTTCACTATTGCTCAGGATTACAAAAAAGTGGCCTTTATGAAATTTGCTTTTCGCTCGCTTTTACGTATAAAGTTTTTTCAATAATATCATGAATAACTTTATCAAGCTCTTTGGTGGTAATATATAAATAGTCAATTATTTCGCTGTTTAGGGGGTTCGAGGTGTTGTACTTGTCGAACAAATTTACCAGGCCCAAAATGGTGGCAACCGGGCGTCGTAGTTCATGGGAGCTTATAGCAGCAATTGACTGAAGCCTGTTGTTTTGCTCTTTAATATCCTGCTCGTTTTTTTTGCTTTCAATTAAAACCCGCAAAATGTTTACCGTTCGCCCTATCAGGTGTAGCTCGTCACTGTCTGGTTCGCGCACCGTGGTATAATAAATACCAAACACAGCCAAAACCTTGGCACCATTTGAACTTATTACCGGTGTAGACCAGCAAGCTTTTAAACCAAATGGTTTTATCATATCGGCATAGTCGGCCCAAAGCGGATCATTTTCTACATCGCTTACAATAGTTTGCTCCCGATGATATACCGCATTACCGCATGAGCCCACACCCGGGCCAACCGGAAGACCTTCCAACTGATCGCTATAAGCTTTTGGCAGCCGTGGTGCAGCAAGGGTATACAGCTTTTGCTGCGCGTCATCTACTTCCAAAACCGAGCAGATCATATCGGGAAATATTGCTTCGATCCCCCTAAGTAATTCGCCGGTTGTTTGGGCAAGGGTATGTTGTGTAGCTGCATTTAACTCCAACACCCTTTTCTCCAATCCCAATACCCATTCCTGTATTTTTATTTCGGTAATATCTCTTATAAATAACGCAAGTTGATTATCATAAGGATATATATTAATGCGAAGCCAGGAGTTTAAGTATGTATTTAAATACTGAACCTGTACAGGGGTATTATCGTTTAATGATCGTTGACATTCGCTGATAACCTCGGGTATTATGCCGAGGCTTTTTATATTAATAAAACCCGATTGTTTAATTTCTTCGGCGTTTAAACTGGTCATGGCCTGAAAAGCCGGGTTAAAAGCTATTATATTCCAATCGGTATCAAGCACAATAAAGCCCTCGTTCAGGTTTTGAATGGTATGCTGTACTATGTCGTTATCTGGCGGCTCAGAAATAACAGGCATGTTCATCCGGGGAGTACCGGTTGAATAAATAAGGTTATCATCATTTAAAATAGCCGACCAGGAAACATTGTAATAGCCCCCACCTTTTGCCTTAATCCTGCTTTGATAATCAACCGGTTTCTTACTTAACAGCAGGCTGCCTTGTGATTCCTCCCTGCTTTTTTTATCCTCCGGGTGGCATATTTCAGCAATATTAATGCCCGTAAGTTCGGCCTCATTATAGTTAAATAAACGCTGAAATGAAGGGTTTGAATGCAAAATCACACCATTCATATCCATCACAAAAAATACATCTTTTGAACGAGTAAATAGGGATGTGAATCTATTATCCATATAAAGGTATTACGCTGTTTTCTTTGCGTAAGTTATAAAATATTTATAATAAAATATTATTTTATGGCGTACTTACTGCAACAGGCAAAACTTTACCATTAAAAAACTTATGACCTGTA
Source organism: Mucilaginibacter sp. P4_G9 (assembly GCF_056400985.1). Lineage (NCBI taxonomy): Bacteria > Pseudomonadati > Bacteroidota > Sphingobacteriia > Sphingobacteriales > Sphingobacteriaceae > Mucilaginibacter > Mucilaginibacter sp. P4_G9. Next base: position 3,748 of record NZ_JBFUKF010000347.1, read on the forward strand.
AGCGCAAAGTCGGCTATATACTTACCCATTTCAAATGCTAATACCGGAGATTGATAGCCCGGAAAAGCCTTTTCCAGCATTTCGGTTTGTGCCGATCCCAGTGCCAGGCAGTTTACTTTTATATCCTGATCGGCAAGTTCCTGCGCCAGGCATTCCGTTAATGTGTGCAAAGCAGACTTGCTGGCCGAATATGCAGATAAACCCGGAAATTTGGCACTCCCCTGGTAACCGCCCATACTGCCAATATTGAGTATGTGCCCTCCGGCAGGTATTAATGATAAAAGGGCTTGTATAATGCGTACATGACCTATAAAGTTACTTTGCAGCATTTCTACAAAATCGGTTTCCAGCAATTGCATAAATGGTTTATTTATAAGCACCCCTGCATTATTTATTAAAACATCAACCTGGTTATCAAAGTTAACCCCGATAAATTGTTTTAAGCCTTCGTAATCATCATGTACAATATCAAACGTAAGGGCGTATAACTGGCAATCGGGGTTAAGGCCGTGGGCAATCTCCAGCAAGCGTTCCAGTTTATCCTGCGAGCGTGCAAGCGCTATAACCTTATGGTTTCCGGATAGTATAAGTTCAATTACAGCCTCAAATCCTACGCCGCTGCTGGCGCCTGTTATTATGATATTCATGTGCCCCCTAACCCCCTAAAGGGGGAATGATTTAATGATAGTTACTTAATTATTTCAGAACCGTCATTGCGAAGCATAGCTTCTCCCAGGAAGGGTTGGGCCTATGCTTCGCAATGACGCATTTTTTTGCATGAGATAACCCTGTTATCATCGCCCCTAAAATACCAATTTTTGCTCAACGGGATGCCCGATCAGGTAAAAACCATCGGTGATAAGTTTTTTTAATTCGGGCTGATCTTTTATTTTTTGTTCAAGAAAACTCCGGATCTCAACTGCCAGAAATGGTTCAATCCCCTCATGCTCCAGTAGTTCCAGTATTTCCAGGGCGCAAAGCCAGTCGTCATGATGATTTTTTTGCAATTTAAGCCAAACGTTGCCTAAAAAACCATAATCACCTTGCTTTTGGCGACAATCCCGCACCTGCTGATACAGCTTGTGTAATTCCTTATTTTTAAAGCTATGCTCTACATGATGAGTAGCGGTTTTTGATTTATAAATTAACTCGTCAAATGCTTCCTTATCTGCCGCWCCACAAAATACCGACGTGATCTTTTCGCCCACAGCCATATCATAAACACCCCACGACGGATCGAACAATACAGCGCCATTTTTATCAGTTACCATGCAATCTGTAAAAGAGATCAGCTGCGTTTTTCCGCCAGATACCAGGATACTTTTAACTTTGCCTTCAACGGTGATACCACTCTCAAATTGGAGTGTTGCATCTTTATTAATGACAATACCCGCATTTTCCAGTTCTGCCACCCCCATGTTTTCTAAAGGCTGCATATTTTTAAGTTTACCAACCGGCGAGCTAAAGCCATC
>NZ_JBFUKF010000348.1:0-5218 GCF_056400985.1 Mucilaginibacter sp. P4_G9
GCTGTAAGGATGATAGCAGCTACCGATATCCGGTTTAAAAAAGGCAATGAGCATGTGAACGAAAGCAAGGTAGTTTATGGCGATGCCGGCATATTTGATGTTTTTACCCTCCCCCTGCTTGATGGCGACCCGAAAACTGCTTTAAAAGAGCCCAATACCGTTGTACTAAGCGAGACAGCAGCCAAAAAATACTTTAACCACACCAATGTAGTTGGCGAATACATTACTTTAGTTAACAGTAATATCAACTATAAAATAACCGGAGTAGTAAAAAACATCCCGGCACAATCGCATTTTAATTTTGACTTCTTCCTGTCAATGTCATCGCTGGAATCGAGCAAGGCCACTAACTGGAATGGTTTCAGTTTTACTACTTATGCTTTACTTAAGCCGGGCGCAGATACTAAAAGATTTGAGAAAAAGGTTGATGACTTGTTCCGCAAATACTTTGCTCAACAACCCGGTTTCAACTGGCAAAACTTCGAAAAAAATGGCAACGCTATCAGCCTGAATTTAACTCCGCTTACAAAGATCCACCTTACCTCAAACCGGCAATACGAACTTGGGGCCAACAGCAGTATGGATTATGTATACATCTTCTCGGCCATTGCATTGTTCGTACTGCTTATTGCCTGTATAAACTTCGTGAACCTTTCAACAGCCCGCTCAGCAAACCGGGCACGGGAAGTAGGGGTACGTAAGGTATTAGGCTCGTCGCGCAAAAATCTCATTTTCCAGTTCCTGTCCGAGTCCTTATTGATTACATTATTTGCAACAATAATTGCCATTACAGTAGCTTGGTTTCTTTTGCCATTATTTAACCAGGTATCGGGCAAGGAACTTACAATTTCGGTTCAAACAATCCAATGGCTTTTCCCTGCGCTACTTGCAATTATTATAGTGGTTGGGGTAATTGCAGGATCATACCCTGCATTTTACCTTTCCAGCTTTGAGCCCATTACTGTATTAAAAGGCAAACTATCTACGGGCTTTAAGGGCGGTGGTTTTCGTAACTTTTTGGTAGTAGTGCAATTTTCCATATCGATATTTTTGGTGATAGGCACATTGGTGATTTATAACCAATTAAACTTCATTCAAAATAAAAACCTGGGCTTTGACCGCAGCCACGTATTGGTAATCAGGAATACCATAGGGCTTAACAATGCCAAACTATTTAAGCAGCAGGTTAAGGAAATTACTGGGGTTACTAACGCCTCGTTAAGCGGCTTTATACCAACCAGCAGTCTCAGGCAACCAAACTCGGTGTTTACCAATAAGGTGCCAAATTCCAGGAATGCACTATTTACCGAAGTGTGGCCGATTGACGGGGATTATTTAGCAACAATGGGTATGAGTCTTTCAAAAGGGCGCAATTTCTCTGATCAAATGACCACTGATTCGGCAGGTATGATCATCAACGAAACCGCTGCCCGCATGCTTGGCTTTAGTAAAAACCCGCTGAACCGTTCATTATATTACATAGCCGACGGTTCAAAAAAAGGGGTACAGGAATACCATGTTATCGGGGTTGTAAGGGATTTTAATTTCAGCTCGTTAAGAGACAATATAACACCGGTGGTAATGATACTGGAAAATAACACTAATGCTTTAAGCATCAGGTTGAATGGAAATAATGTGAAACCATACCTGCCACAGATAGAAAACAAATGGAACGCAGTATCCCCCAATCAGCATATTGCTTACTCGTTTATGGATGATGATTTTAATTCGGCATATCATACCGAACAGCGCATTGCCTCATTATTTTTAATTTTTACAACTTTAGCAGTAATCATTGCCTGCCTTGGCCTGTTTAGTTTAGCCGCCTACGCGGCCGAGCAGCGCAATAAGGAAATAGGCATCCGCAAAGTATTAGGCGCAAGTGTTTCAGCCATAGTTACTATGTTATCAAAGGATTTTATTAAACTGGTAGTTATCTCGTTTGTAATTGCCTCCCCCCTGGCATGGCTAACTATGCAAAAATGGCTGCAGGGTTTTGCCTACCGTGATAATGTTCAATGGTGGGTAATAATTATATCAGGCTTAGGCGCTATAACTATCGCATTTATCACCATTTTTACGCAATCATTCAAAGCGGCCATGGCTAATCCCGTTAAAAGTTTAAGAAGCGAATAGCCTCTTGCTTTACCTGCTCATTGCCGATTCTTCACTAACACAGAGAGCATGTACCTGGCATAAGTATAACAACGCGATAGCAGATATATGTCCTGTTGACAAATAAAAACACTGTTGAATAAAATTTAGGTAACTTCTTAGCGTTTAGGAGTTGGGTTTACATTTTTCAATTTAAAGATACATTTGCCGCATATTTATTACCTCTATGAAAGCCGTAATTATAACACAGCCCGGCGGGCCTTCCGTTTTGCAAATAGCCGAAAGACCAAAGCCTGCTTATAGCGATAATGAAGTACTCATACAGGTGATGGCGGCAGGCGTAAACCGCCCCGATGTTTTTCAGCGTAAAGGTAATTATCCGCCACCGGCAGGTGTACCCATTGATATCCCCGGCCTGGAAATTGCCGGTATTGTAATTGCAATTGGTGCAACCGTTACCCAATTAATGGTTGGCGATAAGGTTTGCGCGCTTGTTGTAGGTGGTGGCTATGCCGAATACTGCAACGCACCCGAAGCACAATGTTTGCCTATACCTGACAGCCTTTCTTTTGCCGAAGCTGCATCACTGCCAGAAACATTTTTCACGGTATGGAGCAATGTATTTGACAGGGCAGCTTTAAAACGAAAAGAAACGCTGCTGGTTCATGGCGGCTCAAGCGGCATTGGTGTAGCTGCCATACAAATGGCAAAAACATTGGGGCATAAAATTTATGTAACGGCCGGATCGGACGATAAATGCCGCTTTTGCGAAGCTTTGGGCGCGGTAAAGGCAATAAACTATAAAACGGAAAATTTTGCTGATGTTATTATGGAACTTACCGGCGGCAAAGGCGTTGATGTGATACTGGATATGATAGGCGGCAGTTATACCGAGGGGAATATCAGATCGCTTGCAGTTGAAGGCAGACTGGTATTAATAAATACCATGAATGGCAGTAATGTACAGGTTGACCTGGCCCAGGTGATGAGGAAGCGACTGGTAATTACCGGCTCGACGCTGCGTTCACGGGAAGTGGAATTTAAGGGAAAGATAGCTCAAAACTTGAAGGAGACCATTTGGCCACTTTTAGCATCCGGTGATATTAAGCCGGTTATCCACTCGATTTTCGGGGCCGCTGATGCCTGCAAAGCCCATGAGCTGATGGAAAGCAGCACACATATTGGCAAAATTATACTCATTTTTGACCATCAGTAACAATAATTAAAGCCGGTATAAATTATCATGCAAAAATGTTGCCTTTGCTATTTAAATATTTGGATAGAAATCATAACTTTGCGCCTCTGAAATAGCATCTTATATTTTTTATATAGAGTTATTAAAAAGGAAAATTTTTTAAACACCAGGTTATATATGCCAAACATTGGAAAAATATCACGGATCATCGGTCCGGTAGTTGACGTAAGTTTCGCTGATGACGCTCATCTTCCCAAAATTTATGATGCGTTAGAGATCACGAAAGATAATGGCCAAAAAATCATTTTAGAAGTTCAACAACATTTAGGCGAAGATCGTGTGCGCGCGATTGCGATGGATTCAACAGACGGACTGCTACGTGGCATGCCGGTTGTGGATCTGGAATCGGCTATTAAAATGCCGGTTGGCGAAAACATTAAAGGCCGTGTATTTAACGTAGTAGGCGATGCTATTGATGGTATCCCTGATCTTGATAAAACCAATGGCCGCCCTATTCACAATATTCCTCCGCGTTTCGAAGATCTGTCTACCGAAACTGAAGTATTATTTACAGGTATCAAAGTTATCGATTTATTAGAGCCTTATGTAAAAGGTGGTAAAATTGGTTTGTTTGGTGGTGCTGGTGTAGGTAAAACAGTATTAATCCAGGAGCTGATCAACAACATCGCGAAAGCTTATGCAGGTCTTTCGGTATTTGCGGGTGTTGGCGAGCGTACACGTGAAGGTAATGACCTTTTGCGCGAGATGCTTGAAGCAGGCATTATAAAATATGGTGATGCATTTATGCATTCAATGGAAGAAGGTGGCTGGGATCTGTCTAAAATAGACAGGGAAGCCATGAAGGATTCTAAAGCAACATTTGTTTTCGGACAGATGAACGAGCCTCCCGGTGCCCGTGCACGTGTGGCCTTATCGGGTTTAACTATTGCCGAATATTTCCGCGATGGTGATGAGGATGGCAAAGGCCGCGATATCCTTTTCTTTATCGATAACATTTTCCGCTTTACACAGGCAGGTTCTGAAGTATCGGCGTTATTAGGTCGTATGCCATCTGCGGTAGGTTACCAGCCAACACTGGCAACAGAGATGGGTACCATGCAAGAGCGTATCACTTCAACCAAACGTGGTTCAATTACATCTGTACAGGCCGTTTACGTACCTGCGGATGACTTGACCGACCCTGCACCGGCAACAACATTTGCCCACTTAGATGCTACAACTGTACTTTCACGTAAAATTGCCGAGTTAGGTATTTATCCTGCTGTGGATCCTTTGGATTCTACATCACGTATCCTTAGCCCAGCTATTTTAGGTGACGAGCACTACAATACAGCTCAGCGTGTTAAAGAAACTTTACAACGCTACAAAGAGCTGCAGGATATCATCGCGATTCTTGGTATGGACGAGTTATCTGAAGAAGATAAACTGGTTGTATCACGTGCGCGCCGTGTTCAGCGTTTCTTGTCACAACCATTCCACGTTGCCGAGCAGTTCACCGGTTTAAAAGGTGTATTGGTTGACATTAAAGAAACCATTAAAGGTTTCAACATGATCATGGATGGCGAAGTTGATGAATACCCAGAGGGTGCATTCAACTTAGTTGGAAGCATTGAAGATGCCATTGAAAAAGGTAAGAAGTTATTGGCTGAAGCCAATAACTAGTATCAAGTAGTTAGTATCAGGTAGCAAGACTGCTATTTGATACTAATTGCAAAATACTTGATACTTGATACTAACTACTTGATACTATAAAGAAATGACTTTAGAAATTCTTACTCCCGATAAAAAAATCTACGAGGGCGAAGCCACATCGGTAACTGTTCCTGGTATGTTGGGATTATTTGAAATATTAAACCACCACGCCCCTATTATATCAACCCTTCAGGA
>NZ_JBFUKF010000349.1:0-5210 GCF_056400985.1 Mucilaginibacter sp. P4_G9
ATAATATTCCACGGTGCGGGTACAAAAGCAAAGGCAAGCAAAGCTGCCCAGGCAAAGCCGATAAGTGCTAAAATATAACGCCCCCTGGTTTTGCTGTTCACTTCGGCAATAAAGCGGATACCGTAAAATTTGCTTAAGGTGTAACCTATTACCTGGGCAATTACCAGCCACACCTTATAATCAACATGCAGGTATTGCTGCCCGGTAAAGGTTCCGGCTGCAAAAGCTTTACGGAAAGCATACATGGAAGTATATAAACCAAATGCCGAAACCGCCGCCATTACCGATAGCAGCGAATATGGCCATTTGGCAACCTTTGCACGTAAACCGTCAATCAGGCTCATTGTTTACTGGTTTATAATATCAAGTACCTGTGCAATATCATCAATAATATGGGTGGGATTGTAGGTTTCCAGCCCGGCTCGGGTAAATATGCCGGTGGTTACGCCAATTACATATTTGCAGCCGGCATTTTGTCCCTCGCGCACATCAACCTCGGTATCCCCTACCTTGGCAACTTCCAGCGGATCTGTTATGCCCCCCTCCATCATCATTTTTTGAATCATATACGGATGCGGGCGACCAAGTTCTACCTCATCCGATCCAATAACGTAGTCTATCAAACCCTTCTCGCGCCATTGTAAACGGTTAACAATGGTATCGGCAATATCGCGCGAAAAACCGGTATTTATGCCTACTAATACGCCTTTTGCATGCAATGCGGCAAATGTTTCCTCTACATTTGGCAAGGGTGCAATACCTGGTTCGTATTGGTAAAAATTAATCATTTGCTGCACAAACTCTTTGTGAATGGTGCTTACCAGTTCAAAAGTTATAACAGCTGTGTTTGCTTCATGCTCATGCAGCATTTTGCTAATGGCAAGGGTCTTTTCGTAACCCATTAAGGGATCTATCTTTGATAGCTCAACCACATAGCCCGATTTTTTCATGGCAGCCTGGAAGGCTTTGCTTACTTCATGATCATCCTTAACAGTGGTGCCGGCTATATCAAAAACAACTAATTTAATACTCATAAACAAATATAAAATGTTTAGCAATACTAAACTTAATTTATTACCAGCAAACTAATTTTGTGTTAAGGTTTGGTTAAGGGTGGTGAATGGTGAGTGGTGAATAGTGAGTGGTGAATGGTGAGTGGTTGATTAAGATACCTGAAGCCGGATTGCGCAGATACCTTAGATTATGGTATTTGAAAAGAATCCTGCTAATCCCTTAATCCCGGTTCAGACAAAAGACTATGCAACTACTCACTTAATCGACCACTCACCACTCACCACTCACTGCTCACCCCCATCATTTCTTCTCTTCAAAAAAATAAACAACCAGCATACTTGCGGTTGTTGTGCCCAGGTTTTTAGGTGTATGGGGGATGCGGCCATCAAACAACATCGAATCGCCCTGGTACAGTTTTACCTTATCATCATTAAACTGGTATTCAATTTCCCCGCTTAAAATGTACTTGTACTCAAACGCTTCGGTTTCCACCATCGGGCGCGATGCATCAGGTTCCAGTTCAAGTATTACGATGTCGACAGTTGATTGTGTTATTAACTGGGTAAAGATCCTTTGATAATGGAAGCCCGCGGCATGCTCCTTTTCAAAATGCTCATACTCGGCTTTGCGCTTTACCAATACCGGCACAGGATTATCTTTTGACCGGATACCCTTAAAAAACTCGTTCATATCTATTTCAAGAGCTTTGATAATATCTATCAATACAATAAGCGATGGTATAGTACGGCTGTTTTCTATCTGCGATATTAGTCCTTTGCTTACATTGGCCCTGATAGCTAATTCCTGAACGGTTATATTTTTTTCTCTCCGGCGTTCCTTAATGCTGTTACTGATCTGTATCAGTATATCCTCTTCCATAATGTTTAGTATTGGTAAACATGCGCAAAATAAAAAAAATTGTCGAGCCCCCCACCCCCCTAAAGGGAGAGCTTTTGAATTGCATGCTTTTAATCTGCTGCATTTATGATTACTAAACAGCTTTAAACCATATTTTTATATAATAAATAACTATACTAATCAAAAAACTCGCTTTTTGGGGGATTGGGGGCCTGCCGTTATTATTCATAAACATTTAATAATAACATAACCTCAATCGCCTTAATTTGCAATAAAATCTACCAACATGACATTTTCCTTATACGACCCGCAGGCTGTAGTAAAAGAAGTATTTTCACTTTATGAAAAATTTGGCGACGAGGACTACATTGGTGAGCCGGTTTCGCAGTTGGAGCATATGTCGCAGGCTGCTGCTTTGGCACAGGCCGAGGGACATGATGATGAAGTAGTTCTTGCGGCTTTTTTCCATGACATTGGTCATTTATGTGCCGAAGCCGGTGAAGCCGAAAGTATGGATGGCATGGGCAATGTTGATCATGAACAAATTGGCGCCGACTTTTTGCTGGAACGCGGGTTTTCTGAAAGAGTAGCTAACCTGGTACAGGGACATGTAATTGCCAAAAGATACCTTACCTATAAATATCCCGAATACTATAACTGTTTATCTGAAGCAAGTAAGGCAACCCTCAATTTCCAGGGAGGCGTGATGACGGCTGACGAAGCCGCTGATTTTGAGCTTCATCCCGATGCCGAACTGATTATCAGGCTGCGTTACTGGGATGATATGGCCAAAGAAATGAATGTGCCGGTAGATAATATACAATATTTAAAAACTATCGCGCTTAGTCATTTACAACAGGTTAACTCATAAAACATTCATGTTAATTTTTTGTAACGGGCTTGTGATATTACCGTTACAAAAACCACCTGCTTAACACAGGGTGAACAAAAGCTTAAGTATTGCTTAATGCTAAATTGGTTTACTAATAATAAACAAAGTTTAGTATTGCTGCATGAAAAAAGCAAAATTCTCACCCTTAAATTTTAGCAGATGAATAAGTTTTACCAACGATTAACAACCGTTATTACGGTTTTGTTATTTTGTATTGCGCCATCTATATTATTAGCCCAAAGCAAAATAAGCGGTACAGTTACCGACGAAAATCACTTACCACTACCAGGTGTAAGCGTAAGAATTAAAGATCAAAACAAAGGAACAGTAACCGATATTGAAGGCCGTTACATTATTTCGGCAAGCGCGGGTCAAACGCTTTCTTTTTCATTTATCGGCTACACACCACAAGCTGTTGTGGTAAGTGATAAGGCGGTAATAAACATTAGCCTTACCGGTGATAACAAAACATTAAACGAGGTAGTTGTTACCGCGCTTGGTGTTAAAAAGGAAACCAGGCGGATTGGTTACGCCATACAAGCCGTAAACGGCGATGCATTAACCACAGCCCGCGACCCCAACCCTATTACAGGCTTAATAGGCAAGGTTGCCGGTGTAAGTGTAGGTCCATCTGCCGAGTTATTGGGCAACCCAAATGTTTTAATAAGAGGTAACCAGGTATCCTTATATGTAGTTGATGGTTTCCCTATTAATACTGACACCTATAACATCAGCCCCGATGACATTGAAACTTATACCGTACTAAAAGGCCCTGCCGCGGCGGCGCTTTACGGTAACCGCGCATCATTTGGCGCTATTTTAATCACCACAAAAAAAGGTGAGAAGAATAAAAAAGGTTTAACTGTTGATATTAACAGCAGTACCGTACTTAATACCGGCTTTTTAGCCTTCCCGCGTACGCAAAGCACATTTGGTCCGGGCGAAAACACCTTTTATACTTTTGTTGATGGTAAAGGCGGTGCACCAGGCGGTGTGGATGGTGACTATGATGTTTGGGGACCGTACTTTGCGGGCCAGCTAATACCGCAGTATGATAGCCCTGTTATTAACGGTGTTCGCCAGGCTACCCCCTGGACAGCCCGTGGTAAAAACAACCTCAAAAACTTTTTACAGATAGGTACGCAAACCAACAATAACGTATCCTTAGGAGCAGTTGGCGATACTTATGTAACCCGTTTCTCGGTTTCGCAGCAACATCAAACCAGCTATATCCCTTCACAATACCTCAATATAGCTAATGCTAACTTTTACGCTTCGTTCAATCCTATCCCAAAATTAAAATTTGAAGCCAATGTTAATTATAACAGGCAGTCAACAGATAATTTTCCGGATGTTCAATACGGTCCTAACAGTATCATCTATAATATTGCTGTTTGGACAGGCGCCGACTGGGATGTAAACGCTCCCGATATTAAAGCCATCTGGCAGCCAGGCAAAGTTGGCGTTCAATCGCAGTTTGCCGAGTATCAGCGTTACCACAACCCTTATTTGTTAACCCAGAAATGGACCCGCGGCCATTATAAAAATGACACCTACGGTTACCTGTCTGGAAACTATAAGTTTAACGATCATGTAAACGTAACGCTGCGTTCGCAAATTGATACCTATAACATTTTACGTACAGAGGATCTTCCGTTTTCGGCCCACCCTTACGGCCGTGAAGGTAACCAGGGCGATTACCGCGAAGATCGCCGCGACCTTTTTGATAACAATACGGAGTTAATGGTGAACTATAACTTTACCGTTAAAAAGTTTTTAAACCTATCGGGCGTTGTTGGTTCAAACCTTCGCAGCTTAAATTATAACTCAAGCTGGACATCTACCGATTACCTGAACGTACCAGAGGTTTACGCTTTCAGTAATTCAAAAAATCCAATCCAGTCAACCAGCTTTAACTCGGCCGAAAGGGTATTTAGCTACTATGCATCGTTAGATGCCTCGTTTGGTAAATATGCTACTTTATCGGGCACTTTTCGCCGCGATAAATCAAGCGCATTCCAGAATGTTACAACCTATGGCTATCCAAGTGTTTCAGCAGCTACAGTAATTTCTGATTACATTAAACTGCCCGAATTTATTTCGTTCTTAAAAGCCCGCGGTTCATTTGCAAGCATTAAAACAGATGCTTCAAGCTCAACCATAGGTCCGGCTCCTTATAGCTCTATCACCGCGTTTGGTGGCAGTACAGGTGCATCATTATTTAACAACCCGCTGGGTTATGGCTCTACTTATAGATCGCCGTATAATGGCCCTACTTATGCGTTAAACACGTCGTATAGCATCAACAAACCTTATAACAACCAGGCGGCAGGTTATGCATCTGACTACCTGTACCAGGAAAACATCAAAACGCTTACCCGTATCAACTACGAGGAAGGCTTCGATATCAAATTTTTACAGAACCGTTTAGGGTTTAGCGGTACAG
>NZ_JBFUKF010000350.1:0-5145 GCF_056400985.1 Mucilaginibacter sp. P4_G9
CTAACAGGCTGCGTAAGGCTGTAAGCAGGATAGTCATTGTCACGGGGTTTTTAGTCATTTGCTGCCTCAAAACCAATGCGGTAAATCGCATTACCCCGGATTTGGATACTCCTATATCGCTGAAAGTGAAAAACATGTCCGTTAAAAACGTATTAAAAAAAATCAACAAAACGATTAAGTTGAGTTTTGTTTTCAGTAACGAAATAATTACCGATCAAACGGTAACTATTGAAGTTAAAAATGAAAAACTGGGTTTGGTATTATCAAAAATATTAAATCCGCTGGGTATGGAGTATTCGCTATCGGGCAATATGATCCTGATAGAAAAAAAACAGTTCCGACCTGCCGGGCGCCTAAAAACAATGCCTGCGCAGGTAACGGGCAGGGTAACAGATAATGCTGGTGCTGTACAAAGTGCTACAGTAAAGGTTAAAGGTACTGCAATTGCAACCAGCACTGATACCGATGGTAAATACAGTATTAACGTACCTGATGAAAACGCGATACTAATATTCTCGTCTGTGGGCTATTTAACACGGGAAATTGTAGTTGGTGACCGCAAAATTGCTGATATAAAATTTCTGGAAGAAACCAACGAACTGAACGAGGTTGTGATAACAGCCCTTGGTATATCGCGTCAGCGAAAAGCTTTGGCCTATTCTGTTACCGAAGTAAAAGGCGATGAATTTACTCAGGCACGGGAAAACAATGTGGCTAATGCGCTTACCGGTAAAGTTGCAGGGGTAAATGCCACCGGGTTATCCACAGGGCTTGGCGGATCAAGCCGGGTGATTATCCGTGGTAATGGCGCGCTATCAGGCGACAATCAGCCTTTGTATGTAGTTAACGGAATGCCGCTGGAAAACTCGGTACCAGGTGGCAGCGCGACGACAAACGGCAGTGCAGGTAATGTTGACAGAGGTGACGGCATAAGCGGCATTAACCCGGATGATATTGAGTCTATCAGCGTGCTTAAAGGCGGCACGGCGGCGGCGCTTTATGGCGCAAGGGCCGCTAATGGCGTTATACTAATAGCCACAAAAAAAGGGCATGCACAAAAAGGTACTGGTATTGATTATAATTCGTCTTTTACCCTGGAGACGCCCGCCGTCTTTCCTAACTGGCAGTATGAATATGGCCAGGGCGATAATGGTGTGAAGCCAACAACACAGAACGAAGCTATCCAGACGGGCCGCCGATCTTTTGGAGCAAAAATTGATGGGTCTTCCTATGTTGCGGCAGATGGATTAACCCACCCTTACAGTGCGCAGAAGGATAACATTCAAAACTTCTATCAAACAGGCACCACTTTTACCAACACTTTGGCTTTCACCGGCGGCACAGAAGCAATCAGCTACCGTTTTTCTGTGGCAGACCTATATAGCAAAAGTGTGCTTCCTAATACAAACTATGATCGTAAAACCGCTAATCTTAGCATTAACGGCAAATTGGGTAAAAATATAAATCTCGAAACCTTAGCACAATATAACATTGAAAGTGCAAATAACAGACCGACAGCTGGTGATGCTTTAGGTAACCCTAACTGGACACCATATATGATTGCCAATACCGCGGATATCAGGTGGTTAAAGCCTGGCTATAATGCAAGCGGTAATGAGATTGCCTGGAACGATGCTTCTATTGCGACTAACAGTTATTTTGTAACCAATAAGTTTAAAGAAAATGATAACAAGGACCGGGTCATTGGCCAGGCTGGTGTTACAGTTGGGATCGTTAAAAACCTTTCATTAAAAGGTGTTGTAAGCCGCGACTTTTATTATTATAACTATAAATATATACTGCCAACCGGTACATTATATGTTCCAAACGGGCAGTACAGCGAACTGAAAGTTGATGCTTCTGAAACTAACGGACTATTAATGCTTAACTATAACGGCAAGGTAACCCGGAATTTTGGGTTAACGGGTTTTGTTGGTGGTAACCAGCAACGTTCCGCTTACAATGAAAGCAACATTGCGGGCAGCAATTACATAATACCTTATTTCTACAGCTCAACTAATCTTTCAACCATTTCAACTACACCCACCAATAAAAAAATGGCTATAAATTCATTAATGGGTTCGGCAGACATCAGTTTTAAGAATTTTGCTTACTTAACAGTTACCGGCCGTCAGGATTGGTTTTCTACCTTGAGCCCCAAAAACAATAGTCTTTTCTATCCTTCGGCCGGACTTAGTTTTATTCTTTCTGAGGCATTTAAATTACCCGAGGTGATCAATTATGCTAAGCTCAGAGTTTCGTATGCGCAGGTAGGCGGCGGTGCACCAAGCCCATATCAAATTAACCAGGCTTTTACTATGCCACCAAGTTCGGGACAGCCGTTGCAAACTGTTTCCAGTACAACTATTACCAATTCTAAGCTTCGCCCTTATACATCAACTACAGCCGAAGCAGGAGCTGAAGCGCGTTTATTTAACAGCCGTTTAAGTTTTGACATTACCTTATATAATCGAAAAACCACTAATGATATCGTTTCTACAGCCATATCCGGTACCAGCGGCTACAGCAACGTGATCTTAAATGTAGGTGAACTAAGCAATAAAGGCATTGAGCTATTGTTGAACGGTACCCCCGTCAAATCTAAAAGCTTTAGCTGGAGTGCCAGCTATAACTTTGCCTATAACAAAAATGAAGTTGTAAGACTGGCTCAGGGGCTTGACCAGCTCCAGATGGCAGCCTCAGTTAATGGCTGGGCTTACATCAATAACATCGCCGGCCAATCATACGGTTCAGTAGTAGGCACGCGCATTCTCAAAAATACTAAAGGTCAAACAGTATTCAATACTACTACGGGTTTACCTGTTGCAACCGGGTTGCAAACTTTGGGCAAGGGAGTTCCCCCGGTAACTATGGGTTTCTTTAGTGATTTTCGTTACAAAAAAATTTCTTTAAATATCCTGGTCGATGGAAAATTTGGCAACAAAATCTTTTCATTGATGGAGGTTTATGGCACCCGTTTAGGTTTAATGAAAACTACCTTACCGGGGAGGGAAAGCGGTTTACAGTTAAGTGGTGTTGACCAGGCGGGCAACCCATATTCAAGAACGGTACCTTTGTCAAATCTGCGGAGTTACTACGATAACTATAAATCTTACTCTGAGCTTTTTTTGCACGATGGTGGTTTTGTAAAGCTTCGTCAGCTGATATTAACCTACAACATTACGGCTGATTTGCTGAAAGCAATAAGCATACAGAATGCTTCAATCTCGTTTGTTGCGCGTAATCTATTCACCATCTACAAACAGACAAGCAATTTTGATCCGGAGTCGGGCTTTACGAATGGATCAGGTCAGGGTTTTGAATCTTTTGGCTTACCAAGAACAAGAAGCTACGGATTAAATCTAATGGTCAAATTTTAATATTATCAACAAACTTAAAATAACATAATAACAATGGAAAGAAGATCAATCTTAAAAAAACTGCTGGCTTCGGTAGCCGGAATTTCGGTATTTGGTTTTGCAAAAGCTGGTATTGTAAAAAGCGACGAAAAAGAGGTCAATAACATTACCAAACACCAGGATGTGCCCCTGTTTTCAGGTTCTACCAAATTGGGCAATATGGTTTTTGTAGCTGGCAAGGGCGCTCACGTTGAGCCATTTGAGATAAAAGCCCATACCGAAATTGTATTAAAGGAACTTGAAAATGAGCTTAAAAAAGCAGGCTCATCAATGGAAAAGGTATTAAAAGTAACCGTGTTCCTGAATGATATTGCTGATTACCAGGGTATGAACGAGGTTTATAAAGGCCGTTTTGGTAAAAATCCACCGGTACGTACTACAGTAGCCGTGGCAAAGGGCGGTGTTCCGGGTAATTCGTTGGTTGAAATGGATTGTATCGCATATATATAGTATCAATTAAATTATACAGGTTTATATGAAACGTAGAGATATACTAAAAGGCATTACCTTATTACCATTAACCAGTGGATTTGTAGCCAAAGCTGCTACTTTAAATGCTACTCCAACGTCAACAGCACCCCCTAAACGGGATTTTTTTAAAGAACTTGGTGTTACCCCCGTTATTAATGCCGGGGTAACCATGACCTTTTTATCAGGTTCATTGATGCTGCCGGAGGTATTGGAGGCTATTAATTCAACATCGCATGATTTTGCCAACATGTACGAGTTGCAAGACAAAGTAGGAGCGAGGATTGCCGAAATGCTTCATGTTGAAGCAGCTATGGTAACATCGGGGGCTTCGTGCGCTATTCTTTTAGGTACAGCAGCAGCTATAACGGGTACTGATAAGGATAAAATTAAGCAACTGCCCAATCTGCCAGGCCCCAGACCTGAAGTTATTATGCAGAAAACACACCGATACCTATTTGATCAAGCAGTAAGCACTACCGGGGCAAAAATCATTGAGGTAGAAGGCCCGGAGGCCATGGAAAACGCAATAAACAGCAATACGGTAATGGCTTTATTTTTTAACGCCGCCGAAAAAAGCAGCATTACGCATGAGCAGTTTTTACAAATTGCAAAAAAACACAGCGTCACTACGTTTTTAGATGCGGCGGCAGACGTACCGCCGGTGGAGAACCTGTTTAAATTTCAAAAAATGGGATTTGATCTGGTTACTTTTTCGGGTGGTAAAATGATTCACGGACCGCAAAGTGCAGGCATACTATTCGGTCGTAAAGATCTCATAACTGCCGCCAGGCTTAATCATAGTCCTAATGAAGCACCGATAGGCCGTCCGATGAAGGTGAATAAAGAGGAAATGTTTGGGATGTATGCGGCCCTAAAAGCGTACCTCGAAAAAGATCATCGTAAAGAGTGGGACGACTGGCTGCAACGCGCAAAGTATATTGGTAACCAGTTAGAAACTATTTCAACTGTGAAAAGTAAAATAGTTGTTGACCCGGGACCGGCCAATGCCTTTCCGAGCTTACACGTTACCTGGGATAAAATCAAAATAAAAACAAACCCGAAAGATGTGCTGGCTGCCTTAAAAAGCGGCACGCCAAGCATAGTTGCCAATAGCGATAATGACACGCTGGTTATTGGTGTAGTATTGTTACGGCCCGATCAGGTAGATGTAGTTGCCAGCCGGGTTAAAGTTATTTTACAACAGGCGGTTTAAGCTGATTTACCTCAGTTATTGCTTTACAGAACAGTGATTCCT
>NZ_JBFUKF010000351.1:0-5132 GCF_056400985.1 Mucilaginibacter sp. P4_G9
CAGGTAGGCGATAAATCATCACAAATAAAAATTAACGAAGTACAGGGCCTTTATTATGTAAACTTACTTAAATATGAACGCGAGCGCCTATGGATGATTTTCGCTATAGCACTGGCAATTTTGGCTGTTATAATTGTAGCTATTTTTTACCGCAGCAGCAGGCAAAAAAGGCATTATGAGCAATTATTATTTGCCGCAAAAAAACGAGAGCTGGCTTCCATTAATTCGCACGAAGTACGAAACCATCTATCAAATATACTGGGCCTGCTTGATTTGATGAAGGATAGCGAAACGAAAGAAGAATTGCTTAAAACACGCCAGTATTTATTGTACTCGGCCGAAGAGTTGGATAAAAATCTAAGAAACGTATCAGAAAAATTAAGCGAAAAGGATTAATAACAAGAAAAGAACATTTTTTATTTACATAAATTTTGTTTCAGCATTAAATCGATAACAATTTGCACTTTTTTCAAATGATAATGATTTAAAGCATGTAAAAATTAAAAATTGCTAAAAACACGGTTTCTTAAGTTAATTMTTATGTATTTACAGTTAATTAGTGGTGTTTACTGAAAAAAATTATAAAAAAAACATTAAATCATAGTGATTTTTGTAAAAAAGATTTAAATTCGCCTTATTAATTGGCGAGATTAATACAAAAACTATCAATAGAACCCCAACTTTACAAATTAATTAAAAATGGCAACTAAACTCGAGTACATTTGGCTTGATGGGTACAAACCAACACAAAGCCTGCGTAGCAAAACAAAGATCGTAAAAGATTTCAGCGGTAAAGTAGAAGATCTGGATAACTGGAGCTTTGACGGCTCATCAACCGAACAAGCACCAGGTGGTTCATCAGATTGTATCTTAAAACCAGTTTTTGTAGTGCCAGATCCACAAAGAAAAAGTGCTTACCTGGTAATGTGCGAAGTTTTAGATTCAACAGGTAAACCTCATGAGTCAAACGGTCGTGCCCTTATACAGGATGATGATAATGATTTCTGGTTCGGTTTTGAGCAGGAATACTTTTTATGGGATCCTAAAACTAATAAACCACTTGGTTTCCCGGCTGGTGGTTACCCAGRCCCACAAGGCCCATACTATTGCTCTGTAGGCGCAAACAATGCTTACGGCCGCGAAATTGTTGAAGAACACTTAGACGTGTGTTTAGAAGCCGGCTTAAATGTTGAAGGTATTAATGCCGAGGTAGCAGCAGGTCAGTGGGAATTCCAGATTTTTGCTAAAGGCGCTAAAGAAGCTGGTGACCAAATCTGGGTTGCACGTTATTTATTAGAAAGAATTGGCGAAAGCTATGGCGTATCTATCAACTGGCATTGCAAACCGCTTGGTCAGTTAGACTGGAACGGTTCTGGTATGCACGCTAACTTCTCAAATACAACTTTACGTACTGCAAACAGCAAAGCTACTTTCGAAGCTATCTGCGAGTCATTCCGTCCTGCGGTTACTGAGTGTATTGCTGTATACGGTGCCGATAACGATCAGCGCTTAACCGGTAAACACGAAACTGCTTCAATTACCGATTTCAGCTATGGTGTATCTGACCGTGGTGCTTCTATCCGTATTCCACTTTACGCTGTTGAGCATAACTGGAGTGGTTACCTTGAAGATCGTCGCCCTAACTCGGCTGCTGATCCATATAAAGTAGCAGCGGTGATTATTAAAACTGTAAAAACAGCTAAAGTTTAATCCCCCACATATACTTCTAATTTTAATTTTCCCCTGGTTGTAAAACACCCAGGGGATTTTTTTATGCCTTATTTATCAGCTCTGTTCGTAAGGTACTGCAAGTAATCGCCATTAACTATTTGTGCAAGTTTGTTAACCGGCCAATTATACAGATAAACCCAGCAGGTTACAGCTCCATGATCTGCTTCTACTTCAACCAGCTCCCTTACATACTCATGGGGTTGTGGTTCGGTTGGGCCAATACCCTCGTAATCATCAATTGTTTTCAATATGCTGCCTGGCTCATCCATTAAGTAAATACCGCCATAAATATATTGCAGTGAATTTTTATCAGCTATAGCACCCGGATATTCACCAACATCATAAAGCCTGCCTTTAAATTTGCCCTGCCCCACCGGGGTACAATGTTGCTGCAGATAATTGGCAAACTCATTTCCACTAATGAGCAGCGTTCCATAAACAAATAAATACTGGTTGGTTGTTAACATTAAATAAAACTGTTGCAAACAAAGGTAATACCTAAATCGTATGAATATTTGTAAACACTAAAGGCATTTTTTTATGTTTACACCATAATGGCGGCCTTGCTAAATTGAAACCGGCCTTATATTTTATACCATGAACCACGAACAGATTAAAGCGTATATAGAAGAAAATAACATCCARAAAATAAAATTTGCATTTGCCGATATTGATGGTGTTTTGCGTGGCAAGGTTATTCATCCTAAAAAATTTATTGAAGGCCTGCAAAGCGGCTATGGCTTTTGCGATGTGGTTTTTGGGTGGGATAGCAGTGATGCCTGTTATGACAACGTAAAGCTTACCGGCTGGCATACCGGTTATCCCGATAAACTTTGCCGTATTGATTTGAATACCCTTCGTAACATACCATGGCAGGACAATATCCCCTTCTTTTTGGCCGATTATAGCGATCCTAACGGCGATGCACTCCCGGCCTGCCCGCGTAGTTTGTTAAAGAAAATAGTAAAAGAATGCGAAGACCTGGGTTACCACGCCGAATTTGCACAGGAGTTTGAGTGGTTCAACTTCAGGGAAACGCCGCAATCCATCAACGATAAAGGGTTTACCAATATCAATACCCTTACGCCRGGAATGTTTGGCTACTCCATATTGCGTACCTCGCAAAACAGCGATTTTTATTACGACCTGTTTAACCTGCTTACGCAATTCAATATCCCGATAGAAGGCTTGCATACCGAAACAGGCCCGGGCGTTTACGAAGCAGCCATTGCTCATGATGAAGTTTTGGCTGCTGCCGATAAAGCCGTACTTTTTAAAACCGCCGTTAAAGAAATTGCTTATAAACATGGCATCATGGCATCATTTATGGCAAAATGGACCGAAAACCTGCCCGGCTGCAGCGGCCACATCCACCAAAGCCTCTGGAGTAAGGATAAAGCCGACAACCTGTTTTACAATGCCAATGATCCAAACAAAATGAGCGACCTGCATAAGCATTATCTTGCCGGTCAGCTATATTGCCTGCCGCACCTGCTGCCTATGTATGCCCCAACCATTAACAGTTATAAACGTTTGGTTGAAGGCGCCTGGGCCCCTACAACCATTACCTGGGGGGTAGATAACCGTACCACGGCACTGCGCGTTATAAACACAACACCCGGTTACACCCGGTTAGAAACCCGCATACCAGGTTCAGATACCAACCCTTACTTGGCTATTGCCGCCGCGCTGGCTTCGGGCTTATACGGTATAAAAAATAAATTACCATTAAACATACAGCCTACCGTAGGTAATGGCTATGAGGATAAAAGCAACGGCGTGCTGGCCAAAAACCTGTTTGATGCCGCCACAGATATGCAAAACTCGCCTGTTGCCAGGGAGCTTTTTGGAGAGGGTTTTGTAGAGCACTTCACCCAAACACGCCTGTGGGAGCACCGCCAATATGCAAAACATGTTACGGATTGGGAATTGAAAAGGTACTTTGAGATAATCTGATTATTATTGCGCACATTTGCACCCGCAAAATTCTAATTATAAACCAATTTTTAAAATGGATTATTCCATCATTGTTAAAAAAGCATGGGAAGGTTATGATGCTTCAAAAACCATCAGGCTTATCGAGGATATCAGCGCAATGGTATCTACTAACCATGTGTACCGCATTACTTTTGATGATGATGATATCATCATAGCTAAACTATCTTATTTTGGCAAGTTTGAAAACTTTAAAGAAGATCACCGCATCATCCAAACGTTAGCCAATAACCTGCTTTACCCCTTCGAAAATTTACTTGCCCGTTCCCTGCTTAAAAATAACAGGGTATATATTTACCATTACAAACACGGCAAAACAGATGCCTGGGTGGTTTTTTATAATCCTACCCGCATATTAAACCGCTTACCGCGCAGATTGGACGAAAATCAAATTAAAAAGCTTGGTCAGCAGGTTGGTAAATTTCATAAGGCTTGTTCAAGGGTCAAAAATGTATTACCCAAATCCTCAAAAACGTTACGTACCGATATTTCTGCCTTGATGCACCAGCTGGAAACCAACGAGAAACAGTTTGGCAGCGCCATGCAGGCCGATTTCCTGAAATATCATTGCGAAACCTTTATGAAAAACCGGTCGAAATACAACATGAGCTCGTTCGAGATCATCCCGGTATTTATCGATTGGAACATAGGCAACTTCTCGGTTACTCCAAATCTTGAACTTTATTCGCGCTGGGATTATGACTGGTTCAGGATGAGCTACCGGGTGTTGGATTTTTACTTTTTCAGTCGTGTGGTATCAAACGTAGGAGATCGCACGGTATTTAGCTATGTGATCAACACCATGATGGAAGACAGGTTTATACTGTTCCTGAAAGAATATCACAAAGTAAACCCGCTTACCGCCGATGAGATCAGGTTTATGAAGGAGGCTTACCGCTTTTTTATCCTGAACTATGTAATAAAAGATGGAAAACACTTTTTTAGTGAACAATATGCCCAAAAATTGCAAACAGAGGCCTTTAATACATACCTTCCGTCGGTCGACAGGGACTTTGATGCAGAAAAGATCATCGATGCACTTAAATTAAAATAGGCAATGCTTTAATATTTAAGCATATTGCAGCCTCATTACATCAAACATAGCATGAAACGAATAGAAAACTTTAAATCCATCGTTGACAGGTATAAAGTTGTTTTTTTTGATGCATTTGGTGTACTCAAAAACTATAAAGGCCTGCTGCCCGGTATAGAGCGCACTTTCGACTACCTGGAACAGCAAAATAAAGAATATTACGTTGTTACCAATGATGCATCACGAAGCCCGGCGCAACTGGCAGAATCATATAATACCAAAGGCCTGCTTGCCATAACTCCCAACAGGATCATATCATCGGGCATGCTTACCAAAGATTATCTTGATTTGAAGGTAAGCGATGGTATTGTGG
>NZ_JBFUKF010000352.1:0-5109 GCF_056400985.1 Mucilaginibacter sp. P4_G9
AAACAGCTAAGGATGTTGGCCATAAAACAAGTACAACCGCCAAAAAAGTTGGGCATAAAACCTCGGAGATTGCAGCTAAAGGTGCATCGGCAGTAGTTGATAAAAAGTTTGAAGGAAAGGTAGCGCCGGGTGGTCAAACTATTTATATCGACAAAAACTCATATTACTATTACATCAACAAAAAAGGGCACAGAGTTTATGTTAAAAAAACGGCCCTTATTGATAAACCTGCTCAATAAAAAATTAGTAACTTACATTGCCCTGTAAAAGCAATGTAAGTTTAAAAACCCTGTCATGAAAAAATACCCTTTAATTTTTGCGTATGCATTTTGCGCATTAATATTGTTTTCCTTTGCCTGCACTACCAACCAGGTTAATAAAAAGTTGCTGGGCAAGTGGCAATCAAAGGATGGTGAAACAAAACTGGAAATAACCGAAAAAGGTTTTACCACCGATGACGGAAAGCCGGTTACCGAGGATTATTTTGTGACGAATGATACAATTTTTACATCGTATGAGGGGAGCCGGCCATATACCAAATTCCTGATAAAAAACCTGGACGATCATAAACTTACACTCCTTTACCCCGACTCTGATATTGTTGAGTTTACCCGTTAAAAACTAAGTTTCAAGTTGTAAGCGTTAGATTTTGATAGTCATAGACTTGAAAACTCGTTGAGTACCGACCAGCCGAGCTGGAAAAAACAGTAATGACATGTATGGATACCACAATCACCTCGTGAGCGTCATTGCGAGTAACCACCAGGATAATCTTGGAAAAAACGAGGATGACGTGCTGGCTTTAGGGGCTCACAACAACCATGTCATTGCGAGCGCAGCGCGGCAATCGCGAACTGTGCAGGTCCGCTCTGTATAGCATGCGATTGCTTCGTGCCTCGCAATGGCATAGATTATATTAAGAAATAGTATTGATAATCAGTAAGTTATATGCTTTTCATTGGCAGGAGGTACGACGAAGCAATCCCCAAAATGCAGATCGGATTTGCACAGTTACTCTGTAAATCGGGGATTGCTTCGTGCCTCGCAATGACGGGTAAGAGGTACTTAACTAATACCGTTAAAAAACAAAAGCCTTCATAACTGCTGGCGGCAATTGAAGGCTTTGTTAACAAAACAAAACTAAAACTAATGCTTCCCTACCAGGGGGAAGCTCACGAAAACTATCTTTTACTTAGTAGTAAGTATTTAGTATCAAGTATCAAGTATCAAGTATCAAGTATCAAGTATCAAGACAGCTTCGATAGGTTTTCTATTGTCTTGCTACTTGATACTTACTACTTGATACTAACTTTAGAATCTTCTTTTACGTTCCGGGCGATCTTCGCGGGGTTTGCCCGAGAAGTCACGGAAGCCACCACTACGACGATCGCCGCCGCCTGAGTTGCTTCTTTCGCCACCACGGTAACCGCCACCGCCTTCTCTGCGTTCGCCACCACGGTAACCGCCGCCGCCTTCGCGACGCTCGCCACCACGGTGACCACCACCACCGCTTTCACGACGGTCGCTTGTGCCTTCGCCAGATACTTCTATCCTTACAGGGCGGCCTTTGTATTCGGCATCCTTAAAGCCGGCGCTCACTTTTTCTACATCCTCGTTTGGAACTTCGAAGAAAGAATAAACACCCTTAACATCYATTTTACCAACACTACGGCCGCTAATTTTTGATGTGTTGCAAATGTAACCCAGCAAGTCGCCGCGGTTAAACTCATCAACAGAACCTAAGTTTATAAATAAACGGGTGTAAGCAGATGGTCCGCTTGATGCACCACGCTCGCCACGGTCACCGCGGTCGTCTCTGTCTCTGCGGCCTTCTTCAACGTTCGCGTTAAGGTCTGGCGCGTTTTTGTAATAATCAAGGAAACGGTTAAATTCAATTGATGCAAAGCGTTTTATAAACTCTTCTTTGCTCATATCCTTAAACTCATCCATAATACGCGGGATGTATTGCTCAATCTGCTGCTCATTAACCTGTACGTTATGTACTTTATGAACAATTGAGAATAATTGTTTTTCGCAAACATCAAACCCGGTTGGTATTTCGGCTTTAACAAAGCGTTTACCCAGGGTGCGCTCAATCTGGCGTATTTTACCTAATTCTTTGGCGTTGATAATGCTGATAGATACACCTGTTTTACCTGCACGGGCTGTACGGCCGCTACGGTGGGTGTAGTTTTCAACCTCATCTGGTAACGAGTAGTTAATAACGTGTGTTACATCATTAACATCAATACCACGTGCGGCAACATCGGTAGCAATTAACAATTGCAGGCTGCGCTCGCGGTAACGTTTCATTACCTTATCGCGTTGCTGTTGTGACAGGTCGCCATGTAAAGAATCGGCATTGTAACCGTCTTTTATCAGGGCTTCTGCAATATCCTGTGTTTCAATTTTGGTACGGCAAAATACGATACCAAAAATATCAGGATTAAAATCAACAATACGTTTAAAAGCGGCATACTTATCACKGGCACGTACAATATAGTACTCGTGCTCAATGTTGGCATTGCCGGTGTTTTTTGTGCCCATGGTAAGCTCAAATGGCTCATTCATGTACTTTTTCGCTATACGGCGAACTTCGGTTGGCATGGTGGCCGAAAACAGCCAGGTTTTTTTCTCGTCCGGAGTGGTAGATAAGATATTATCAATGTCTTCCTGAAAGCCCATATTGAGCATTTCATCAGCTTCATCCAATACTACAAATTTTACCTTCGAAAAATCTATCGCCTTACGGTTAATGATATCAAGCATACGGCCCGGAGTGGCCACAACGATCTGTACGCCGCGTTTAATCTGGCGTAACTGATCCATGATGCTTGCTCCGCCATAAACGGCTACAACGTGAACGTTGTCCATTTTTTTGGAGTAATTTTTAATGTCGTTCGTGATCTGTAAACAAAGTTCACGTGTTGGGCATAAAACAAGTGCCTGTGGATGATTTTCTTCAAAATCCAACAGCTCTAATAATGGTAGGCCAAAGGCAGCAGTCTTACCGGTCCCGGTTTGGGCTAATCCGACAAAATCGTTGCTGCCTGTTAACAATACCGGAATTGACTGTTCCTGGATTGGCGTTGGGTTTTCAAACCCTAACTCAGAGATGGCATTAACAATATCATGACGGATTCCCAGTTGAATAAATGGGTTCATGAATTAAAATAACGAATTTGGCAACATCGCCAAATCGGGCGCAAAGATAGCGTTAATATTTTGCAAAAGCAATACTTGGCTGGTATTAAATAAAATATGCAATTGTATGAAAATTTGATAGTTACAGCTTTTGATGCGGTAAACAGGTGCGCTGTTTTGAAATTCCTTTTGGTGAACAGGTTTTTTTATGTAGGTTTAAAGCCGTTAATTGACACAGGAATGAACGATCTGGAAATATATTTTAAGAATAATACCGAACGCGTTATATACAAATGGGCCCATTACTTTGATGTTTATGAACGTCATTTTAGTAAATACAGGGGCAAGGATATTGTGATTTTGGAGATAGGCACACTACACGGCGGCAGTTTGCAAATGTGGAAAAGCTATTTTGGCGATAAAGCAAAAATTTACGGTATTGATATAAACCCAAATTGTAAAGCCGTGGAGGAGGAGAATATTAAAATACTGATAGGCTCGCAAACCGACCGTAATTTCCTGAAACGGGTTAAGGAAGAAATACCCCCGATTGATATTTTAATTGACGATGGTGGCCATACCATGCTGCAGCAGATTATATCATACGAGGAACTGTTTAATCATGTAAAACCCGATGGCGTTTACCTTTGCGAAGACATTCATACCTCATACTGGTTAAAATACGGCGGGGGGCATAAAAGACGCGGCACCTTTATTGAATACTCTAAAAACTTTATTGATAAACTTAACGCTTACCACTCGGTAGAGAAATCATTAAAGGTTGATGATTTTACCCGCTCGGTAAATTCTATTCATTATTATGATTCGATAGTTGTTATAGAGAAAAAACCAACACCGCAGCCCACTTCTTCAAAAACAGGCACTATAACTACTCCTTTTATGAACATGGAGAAGCATGGGTTAGCTAAGGTGAAGAAAAATGCCGGCTATCGCCTAAAACATATCTGGAATGTAGTAACCGCTTTTTTTAAGCTGCCGTTTAAAAAAGGGAGTTTTGATTACTCGTAGATGTTTAAAAATAAATAAACAGACCGTCATTCGAGTAACCACCAGCCCAGCTGGAAAAAACAGTAATGACATGTATGGATACCACAACCGCCTCGTGACCGTCATTGCGAGGAGGTACGACGAAGCAATCCCCAAAATACAGATCGGATTTGCACAGCAACTCTGTAAATCGGGGATTGCTTCGTGCAATGACGGTCTGGTTATTCATTTATTTTTAGACAGCTTCTAAGGAATATTTATCACGATTCAGCGAGTGGAGAGAAGCTAATATGGATAAGCGGCTTTCGAGCCTCAAACAATGTCTTTAGTATTAAATTAATATAATACCTGGTAAAAAGTCAAAATCTTTAATGTTATAGGTATAAAATGGGATTTGATGGATTACAGCGGTGGCTCCGATAATTGCATCCGGTATTTGCAGGCCGTGGCTTAATTTAAAGTCTTCTATTAATTTGCTTGCCAGCATAGAGGTTGCTTTATCGATATCAACAACATCATAATACCTGATTTTCCTTTTCATTTGCGCCAATTCCGTCTTATTTCCCATTCCCTGGTAAAGCTCCATTACAGTAATAACAGAAAGTGCAACTTGCTCTAAGCCAATTTGGTGTAGCCGGTCTATCGTTTCCTGCCTTCCGTTAAAGGCGTGAATAAAGATGTTCGTATCGCATAAAACCATTATTATTAATTAAATAGGTTGGTTTCTTTGCCAGGCATCTTTGCGGATATTTTCCAATGATCTCGGTTTATTTGCCCAAATACCAAATAGGCTATTGGGATCTATTTTTTTATCACCCTTATTTATGGGTATAGCTGTATCAGCAGATATGATTTTAACTGTATTTATTTTGAATGATTCTAATAATGCAGATAGCTTTTTTAATTCACTTTTACTATCTATTTCAATGGTTATCCTCATTGTAAATTCTCCTTTTT
>NZ_JBFUKF010000353.1:0-5107 GCF_056400985.1 Mucilaginibacter sp. P4_G9
CCATATGCACCAACCAGCAAGTTAAAAGGCAATGTTAACTGCGGAATTGCATTTGTAGATACACCAACCAGGTAATTGGCTTGAAATATAAGTTCGCCCTGGTTTTTGTGCGCATTGTCATGCAAATAATCATACTTATCAAACAGGGTATAAGCAGTACCATTTATAACCGGTAAAATTTCTGCAGCGGCTAAAGCATAATTTTCGGTCTTTTTAAGCGGGAAGCCTGCAGTGGTTAAATAAACGCTGGCTAATAAAGTACGCACCGCGCCTAACGATACCCTGCCGGTTTTATCTGATTCGGGTAAGCCCGATGCCTCCGCGGCTTTAAGGTCGCTGATGATCTGATCATAAACCGCAGCAGTCGCCGCACGTGCCGGATAAAGATCTGGACTACTAATAGTTACAGGAGCAGTAATCAAAGGCACATCGCCGTATAACCTTACCAGGTGATAATAAAAGAATGCCCTTAAAAAATAAGCCTCGCCCAATAACTTCTTTTTATCAGCATCGGCAAACGGAGCAATTGCCGGAATATTGGCAAGTGCTATATTGGCATTCGAAATAGCATTATAACTATTTGACCATACATCCTCAAAACCCGGGTTAACCGCATCTGTACGGTTATTTATAACATTATTGTTGTTCACACTTTGGCCAAGTGATGTGGTATGACCGGCAAAAAGCTCAATTGTTATAAAAGGGCTTTCGCCATAAGCGTCCCCGTTTTGAAACAGGTAAAGTTTTTGGTAAATACCATTAACAAAAGTTTGTGCCTGGCTTGCAGTAGTAAAATAATTACTCTTCACAAAACCACCCTTATTTTGTTCGATAAGGTCTTTTTTGCAACTGCTTATTAATATGGTAAGAATCAGTAACGAATAACCGATCCGATATTTTTTTAAATTAAACTTCATAATAGTATGTTTTAACGTTTAAATTAGAAACTAGCATTTAATCCAAACAAGAAAGTTCTTGGTTTTGGATAATCATAAAACTGAATGCCTTGAGTGAAGTTACTGGTGTTATTCTGACCCTGGGTACCTTGCGTGTATGAGGTATTGTTGTTATAGGTAGAAACTTCAGGATCGTATCCGGTATATTTTGTGATCACAAACAGGTTTTGTCCCTGCAGATATAATCTTAACCTGCTCAATTTCAATTTAGACGTAATTGATTCAGGGAAATTATACCCCAGTGTTACCGCACGGCCGCGTATAAAACTACCGCTTTCAACTTTTGTTGAATATATCTCTGTTTGGTAATAAACATAAGCCGGTCTGTCTTCTGCTATACTGGTATTTTGATTGGTTGGTGTCCAGGCGTTTAATACAGTGGCGTAGCTGTTGGCCTGCCCTGTACGATCCTGACCTGAGTGACGGGTTAAGTTCATGATCTGATTACCATAATTAAATTGCAGATCTACACCCAAATCAACTGCTTTGTAACGGAAAGTGTTACTAAATGTGCCATAACCATCAGGTAAAGATTTACCCAAAATCACCTTATCGGCAGATGTAACTTTACCGTCGCCATTTGTATCCTGAATTTTCAGGTCGCCTGGTAATTTGTTAAATACCGCAGCTTGCGAAGCTTCGGCAGTTCCCCATGTACCCAACACTTTGTAACCATAAAAGCTACCGGCAGGTAAACCTACGCGCATCAGGTTAAATTGCGAAAGGAAAGTTGGACGAAGAAATATATCATCATTTGATGCTCCTAATTGCAATACCTTGTTACTTAGGAATGATATATTAAAGCTTGAGTTCCAGCTAAAGTTATCTGTTTTTACGTTAACGGTATTAATGGTTAACTCAATACCTTTGTTTTGTAACTTGCCTATATTTTTATACACACTGGTAAAACCACTTGTTTCTGGCAGCGGAGCATTAAGCAATAGCGCCTTGGTTCTTTTCAGATATGCATCGGCATCAACAGTAATACGGTTGTTGAACAGACCGAATGAAACGCCTAAATCATATTCAGATGTTTTTTCCCATGACAAATCCTCATTACCAATAGTAGTTTGCTGGGTACCTATCGCCTGTGCATTATTAAATACATAGTTAGTAGTATTTATTTGGGCTTGCGACTGGTACGAACCAATTTCTGAGTTACCTGTTAAGCCATAACTTACTCTGAATTTTAAATCAGAGATAGTTTTATTATCCTTCAGAAAATCTTCCTGTGAAGCTCTCCAGGCCACTGCCGCCGACGGGAAAAATCCGTTTTTTACGTTTGTACCAAAACGCGACGAGCCATCTCTTCTGCCTGTTACTGTTAACAGATACTTATTATCGTACCCATAATTTAGACGGCCAAAAATTGATTCAAACTGATATGCAAGATAATTTGAGCGCGGTATAGCAGGAATTGAGCCGGCACTCAGGTTATAATACTGGTAATAGTTATCGGCCAGGTTACTGGTTGATGCATACACCCCCGTTTGCTGGAAACTTGTTTTTTCATAACCTGCAACCACATTTAATGAATGTACTTTATTAAATATTTTATTGTACGTTGCATAGTTGTCCCATTGCCAGTAAGTATTGTTAGCCTCATCTATTGATGCTGAGCTATATGTTTGGCTTGCTGCAGGCCCACCTACCAAACCACTTTGGAAATGCGGGTTATAATTGGCCGATGTTGTTGCACCAAATACACTACGAAAATCGAGCCCTGGCAAAATACTGATATTGGCATAACCGTTACCGCTAAAAACGCGTGTTTTATATAGCGATTCTATTTCATTTGCCTGTGCTACCGGGTTATCCCCGCCTTCTAAATTCGGATAATCGGTACGCTTTCCATAGGTTCCGTTAGGATATTTAATCGGAATAAACGGAACCATTTCAATTAACATACGGGGGATATTGTTACCTCCGGTACCGTCATCGGCGGTACGTTTATCCTGATTGTTGTAGTTTAATGTGGCCCCAACTTTTAACCATGGTTTAATTTGATTATCAAAAGTTAAACGTACATTATAACGCTTAAGGTAACTGTTTAAAATAATACCTTCGTCATCAGCATAATTAAGGAACAAGCCGTAGTTAATATTATCAGAACCACCCGTAAAGGCAAGGTTATGATTTTGACTAACGGATGTACGGGTTGTTGCTTTTTGCCAATCCACGTCATATAGTGGCTTCAGGTTTGAGTCAAATAATTTACCGATAAGCGGGGTGCGTAATTTTACAGGATCCTGGTCGGCATATTTACCTGCTGCCCAGCCTGTGGGATCATATTTTTTAATATTGGCGTATGATAGATCTTCAATGGCCATATACTGAGCAGAGTTTAATACCGGCAATTCTTTAGCCATATGATTTATAGCAACGTACGAATCATAACTAACTGTGCCCCCTTTTTTGCCTCTTTTTGTAGTTACCAATATTACACCATTTGCACCGCGTGTACCATAAATAGCTGTTGATGATGCATCCTTTAAAACGTCTATTGTTTCAATATCGTTAGGATTAATGGAGTTACCTCCTTCTGTCCAAACAACGCCATCAACCACATACAGAGGATCGGTATTGGTGTTAATTGAGCTATAACCGCGTATACGTATTTTGGTAGCGCCACCTGGTGCTCCAGAGTTTGTTGATACATTTACACCGGCAATYTTACCGGATAATTCCTGCTCAAGATTGGTTTGCGGCCTATCTTGCAATTGTTTGCCGCTAACACTACCAACAGAGCCCGTTAAATCAACACGTTTTTGGGTACCATAACCTACTACAACCACTTCGCTTAAGGCTTTCGGCGACTCTGCCATCAAAACGTTTAAAGTAGATTTACCGCCCACAGGCACTTCCTGACTTGTATAACCAACAAAACTAAATACCAACGTTCCGTTTTCGGGTACATTTAATGTGTACTTACCATTTACGTCGGTTTGCACGCCAACATTAGATCCTTTGATCTTAACGGTTACGCCAGGTAACGGCCCTTTGGCGTCGGATACAGTACCGGATACTTTTATATCAGCAACCGCAGCGATAACGATATCCTTCTTTTTAACCACGATGGTTTCGTCGAATATTTTGTAAGTCAAAGGCTGATCTTTAAAAGCCATATCAAGTGCCTGCTCAAGAGATACACCCGAGACTTCGATATTAATGGATGTGGCTTTGGAAACATCCTGCTTATCATACATAAAATGATAACCGGTTTGTTTTTCTATTGATCTCAGGACTTTTTCGACCGTTGCATTTTTTTGATGCAGGGTAACCACCTGGCTGTAGGTTTTGGCACTCACATTGGTAAGTACCGCTACCATAATAATAACCGTTAGCTTCATAGCTAAAATTATTTTGGATAATTGGGGCCATACCAAAGGCGTGGCCTTAGAATTAAAATTCATAAGTTTGTAGAGTTTGGGTTAAACATTTACTTTCGATTCGTGGATTGTATTTTTTTGGGACCCAGATCATTAGCCGGGTAAGTACTGCGAATACTTCCCGGTTTCTTTTTGGCCGGATTTTCGGCGTTGCCAACTTGCGTGTTGCAACATTTGATAAACCGTTTTACCAATGGGTCCCTCCCTGGGCTAACTTATTTTTTGTATTTCTTCCATCATAGGGTTGTTTAAAGTGAACAATTGGTTGTTTATTATTTAGATTTTATTTGGGCGATGTATGCTAAGGCAATACCGTAATGTGCCTGTCTTCTATTTTAAAATTGATACCCATATATTTAAGCATCCCCATTAATTCTGATGCTTTTACATTGCGCGAGATCCTCCCGGTAAATTCTTTAGAGGGCAATTTGCCGGCAAAGCTTACCTGTACATCGTACCAACGGGCAGCCTGCCTCATAACAGCTTCAATTCCAGCATCCCTAAACTGAAAGATCCCCTCTTTCCAGGCAATAGCATCATCGGCATCGGGATTATCAATTACTTTTATAGGCCCGTTTTGGTTTAGCTGGGCCTGCTGACCAGGCTTTAGCATACTGGTATTTTGGTTATTGCTTATTTTAACCGAGCCTTCTAACAAAGTAGTTTTCATTACGGCCTCATCGTTGTAGGCCATAATATTAAAATGGGTACCTAAAACTTCAACTACGGTGTTGTTAACCTTCACCCTAAATGGCATATGGG
>NZ_JBFUKF010000354.1:0-5094 GCF_056400985.1 Mucilaginibacter sp. P4_G9
ACCTTTCACAGTTCAACAGTTTTCAAGACTGCCGCAATCGACCACTCTGCCAGCTCTCCGGGGACAAAAGTACAAATCCGAAGCGAATTGGCAAGCTGGGATAACGATTTTTTTTTAATTTCTTAATATATGGCTTTAAGCTTTTGAGTGTCAATAGCTTAATTTTAAAAATCATCTGTTTTTTTCTGCCTGAAGCTGTTATAACGGGGTTTTATTACCCGTAAACTTCGTTTTGAAAGCTCCACGGACGCGTTTAATTCGAATCCAATGAGCAAAATTAACGAGTTTATGTACATCCAAAGCATCGCGACTATCACAGTTCCTAATGATCCGTACACCTTATTGTATGATGCAAAATTGTTAATATAGTAAGAAAAACCCAACGAGGTTAATACAGCCAGACCAGTGGCTAAAACGGAGCCTGGATTTATAAACTTCCAACGTTTTTTATGGGCAGGAGCGTAGCGATAAAGGCATGCTATGGTAACAAAAAATATAACGATGATCATAAGCCAGCGGAATAACATGATTGGATAGATCCAGAAATGGCTCTCGCTGTCTACACGTGATCGTATCCAGCTTATAACCGCCTGCCCGGCTATCATGATAGCTATGGAAATTAAAAAAGCCATGGCGATAGCCATAGTAATACCAAGGGCTACAATACGTCTTTTTAGCCAGCGTCGTCTATCTGTAATTAGCGACGCTTTGTTAAATGCCTTCATTAAATTGATCACGCCATTTGTGGCAAAATAAATAGTCAGCAAAAAACCAAAAGAAAGCAATTTGCCATTCTGGTTCTTGATGATATCTATAATAGTCTCCCTAAAGGCCAGATACGCCTCTGTGGGCATTATAGACGCCAGTACACTTAGCAAATTACCCTGGAAATGATTTATTGGTATATAAGGTATTAATGTGCATAAAAAGATGGTTGCCGGAAAAATAGCCATCATAAAACTATAGGCAAGTGAATATGCCCGGTTTATGAGCGAACTTTTAGAGATTTCGGTTATAAAGAAATCAATAACAGTATACAATGGCAATGGACGAAAACCAGGAATAATGATGTATTTAGTCCATTCGATAATGTATTGGTAAAACTTAAAACGCAACAAAAAGTGGTGCAGCCATCTCATTTAACCAAACTTACTCAAAAAATGGCAATAATTTTTCTATAAAATCTTTTGGGGGCAGGCTGGGGCGGTTAGTTTGCATGTTGATGAATACCAGCAACGTCTCACCGGTATTAATGAGCTCACCTTTTTCGTTCCTCAGCTCGTATCTGAAATGGATGCGAATGCCAGGCATTTTATCCATGATCACTTTTACGCTGATCTCTTCATCATACAAAGCGGGTTTTAAATACTTGCATTTTAATTCCAGTACAGGCATCATAATGCCCGATTGTTCCATCCCGCTGTAGGTTAAACCCAGGCTGCGTAACATCTCTACCCGGCCAACCTCGTAAAATTCGGCGTAATTACCATAGTACATATAGCCCATCTGGTCGGTTTCGCCGTAACGTACCCTTATTTTGGTGATATGCTCAAACATTACCTTTTAATGTTGCGCTGATTAAGTGCCTCCTGAAATTTACGGGCATTTACGAGGTGATCGGTCATATTGGTTGCAAACGCATGATATCCCGAAAAATCGGCTTTTGCGCACATATAAATATATTCGCTTTTTTGATAGTCAAGTACGGCATTAACTGCACTAACCGAAGGCATCATGATTGGGCCGGGAGGCAATCCTGTATGCAGGTAAGTGTTGTAGGGCGAATTATAAGAAAGATATTTGTTGAGCACCCGTTTAATAGTAAAATCATTGAGAGCGAAGATCACAGTGGGGTCGGCTTCAAGTTTCATGCCTTTTTTAAGGCGGTTGAGGTACAACCCGGCAATTGCCGGCATTTCGTTGTCATGTAAAGCTTCGGCATCAACAATGGATGCTAAAACCGATATTTCCTGCTGCGAAAGATTAATGGCTGCGGCTTTTTGCTTACGCTCCGGTGTCCAGAATTTTTCATAGCTGGCATACATCTTTTTAAAGAATTTATCGGGCGATATATTCCAGTATAGCTGGTAGGAGTTTGGCATAAACATGGTGTACACATTATCGGTTGTAAAACCATATTTAGTTACATAACCTGCCGAATCAAGCAGGTTGATGATGGATGTTGAATCGGCTTCTATCTTTTTAGATACAAAACCGGCAAACTGTTCCTTCATCCTAAGCCCATGAAACTCGAGTTGGATTGGCTCCTGCGTACCGGATGCCAGCATATTGATGAGTTTACGGTTGCTCATGCCCTGGTGAAGGCGATATTTACCAGCCTTAACACGCCGGATATAGTTCATATTGGTAGCAGCCCAGTTAAATGTTACGGTATCCTTAACCATATCCTGCTCTTTTATGGTTTTTAAAACATCCGCATAAGTTGCACCGGTGTGTATATACAAATAATCCTGGTTGCCGGTAACATTTGGGCCAAAGTATTTATAATAATAGTTTACACCCGTAAAAACCAATAATACAGTTATTACCAGCGCAAACGCTATAATGAATTTTTTTAATAATCCTGATTTTGACTTTTGCTCAGTCATGATAAATAAGTGTGAATAGTAATTATTTTAATTTTTGGATGGCCATCAATCCACCAGCTAAGTTTTTAACGTTTTGATAACCATTTTGCAGTAATAGTGTTTGCGCGGTTTGGCTGCGCAAACCAACTTTGCAGATAACGATTAACTCGTCTGTTTTGTTGTAAGCCCATTTATTTATGCTATCGGCAAGAGCCGATAGCGGGATATTGCTGCCTCCTATATTAAAGGTGTGGTATTCAATAGCTTCGCGTACATCTATCAAATTTAAACGCTCGCCGTTGTTTATACGGGCAAGCAGTTCTGCTGCGTTAATTTGTTGGGGCTGCATCAGTTTTTGTACCTTGTGTAACCGTAATATTAATACGTGTACCTATACTGGTTTTACTTAACGAATCGGTTTTCATAGGGTATTGGCCAGAAACCACCACATTGGTCGAATCTGTTATAGTTCCCTGGTAGGTGATAGTACCAACAGATAAGCCTGCACCCTTTATTGCAAAACGCGCTGCATCAAGATCAAGGTTTATCAATTCAGGTATCTCAACTTCACTGGCTCCTTCGCCATCACCCAATACAAGGTCAACCTTTGAACCTTTAGGCAATTTGAAACCCGCTTTTATAATCTCACCTCCATAACGAACTTCCAGGATCCGGTCGCGCGCAATGTCTGAGCGGTAGGTTGTGTCGCCAATTTTTAAACCATAGTTTGATAAGGTAGCCGTAGCCTCGCGGTAAGTGCTTTGTTCCAGGTCGGGCAGTGCTACCGGAGGCGCCTGTAATGTTACCATGGTAAGGTATATTACACGTCCTTCTTTAACATTGGTTCCGGCATCCGGATCCTGTTCCACTATGGTGCCGGGTTCGGCATCTGGTACATAAACAGAATCTATTTTATAGCCAAATCCTTGCTCTTTTAACAAGGCCATAGCCCTGTCTATCTTCTCGCCTTTAAGCTTTGGTACCGGTATGCCCGAGCCATGGTTGGTGTAATATCCTAAGCTAAAAAAGGCTATTAAAACAACCACTATTACAGTAACAATAGCGCCTATAAGGTTATAACGAAATGATTTTGTTTTTAAGTAAGCCCCAAATTTGCTCATCAGTATATGTAAGGATAATTACAGTCAAATAAGTATCAAACATAGTGATTATTTTGGATTTCAGATTTCGGATGTTCGATTTTTCACAGTCGTCGATTTTATTGGTGTTCAAGATGGCTTTGCCGTTTCGGATTTAAAAATTTTGAATTTATAATTTCAATTAAGAATATTTAAGACTATTATTCTAATTTCGAAATCGAATTGGGCATTTGAAAAAGCAAATCCCAAATCCAACATCCGAAATCCCAAATATGAAGAAAAATATAGCCCTTTTGGCCGGCGGCTTTACCGGTGAGTATGAAGTATCTGTTAACAGTGCAAAAAATATAGCCGGTAATCTTGATGCCGAAAAGTACAAAGTTTATACCATATATGTAAACCGCGATAGATGGTTTCATGAAATTACAGACGGAACTGTTGATGTTGATAAAAATGATTTCAGCCTTACGATAGGCGGAGAAAAAATTAAGTTTGATTTTGCCTTTATAACCATACATGGCACCCCCGGCGAGGACGGTAAGATTCAAGGCTATTTAGATATGCTGGGTATTCGTTATAATACTTGTGATGCTACCACATCGGCCATTACCATGAATAAGGCTTATACCAAAACTATTGTGAATGGGATACATGGCTTACATACTGCCCATTCTATGCGGTTGTTTGAGAAGGATATGCATGACGTGGCCATTATTGCTGCTACGCTGAAATTCCCGCTGTTCATTAAACCAAATAATGGCGGAAGCAGTGTGGGTATGAGTAAGGTTTATAACGTAGCCGGATTGCCTGATGCATTGAAAAAGGCTTTTCATGAAGATGAGCAGATCCTGGTAGAAGAGTTTATTAAGGGCCGTGAGTTTAGCATTGGCATTGCCCGCCTCAACGGTAAAATAACCGTTTTGCCGGCTACGGAGATACTTACCACTAAAGATTTTTTTGATTACGAAGCTAAGTATACATCGGGGGTAACCAAAGAAATAACCCCCGCAGATTTGCCTGCAGAGCAAAATAAGCTGATAGCCGAAATAGTGACCGAAGTATACATCCGCCTGAACTGCAGGGGGATGGTGCGGGTTGATTTTATTTTGCTGGAAGGTACCAATGATTTTTATTTTATTGAGATCAACACTACGCCGGGCCAATCTGCAAACAGTTTGATTCCACAGCAGGTGAGAGCAGCCGGTATGAATGTTGGTGAGTTTTATGGATCTTTGATTGAGGGAGCTATATGATTTCGGAATTCGGAGGTTCGATTTCGAAATTTAATTAAAAAATATAGAGACGCATATTTGCGTCTTTTTTATTTTCACTTGTAACAATGCCGGCCTTTTTTTTATCCAATTAACAATGCTGCAACTTATAAAATTCAAGAAACTGTATGGTGG